>NZ_AUAG01000003.1:0-161165 GCF_000428605.1 Thioalkalivibrio sp. ALE19 | reverse complement strand
TGGTCATGCCCGTGGTCGTGGTCATGGCCGTGGTCGTGGTCGTGGTCATGCCCGTGGTCGTGATCATGCCCGTGGTCGTGATCATGCCCGTGCTCATGGTCATGGCCGTGGTCATGCTCTCCGCCATGTCCTTCTTCGCGGGCCTCTTCATGCGCCGCATGATGATCGTGACCGTGGTCGTGCGGTTCCCAGACCCCGCCCGAGCGCGTGGGCAGCAGATCGAGGTCCATGTCCTCCATCAGGGTCACGACCGTGGTACCTTCTCCCCGATTGCGCAGGGGTGATTCGAGGAAGGTCTCCAGGTCGGGCCCGACCCAGACCACCACGTCGGCGTTCTGCAAACGCCGGGCTTCGGACGGGCGCATGGAGTAGCCGTGCGGTGAGGCATCCGGCGGCAGCAGGACATCGGCCTCCATGACGTCATCCACCAGGCCCGCGACCAGGCCGTGGATCGGGAGGATGCTGGAGACCACCCGCGGGTCGTCCGCCTGTGCGGGTATGGCCAGCGTGGCGCTGGCGACCAGGGTGCCGGTGAGCAGGGGGAAACGTTTGCGCATCATGACCGGGGCTCCGTCTGGGATCTGGATGTTATACAATACCATCATGTTCGCGAGCGTCCACAACTGGTTACGCGGTCACCGTGCGGGCCGCCATCCGCGGCCGCGCCCGGAGCGGGGTTCCGGGCCGCTGGTGGCGGCCCGCGAGGTGACGGTGGAGCGGGGCGGACGGACGATCCTCGACCGGGTGTCGATGGCGGTGCACGCGGGCGAGGCGGCGATGATCATCGGCCCCAACGGCGCGGGCAAGACCAGCCTGCTGCGTGTGCTGATGGGACTGTGGCAGCCGGACGGCGGCCACGTGGAACGCGCCCCGGATCTGCGGGTCGGTTACATGCCTCAGCGGCTGCAGATCGAACCGGTGCTGCCGCTGTCGGTATATCGTTTTCTGCGCATGCGCCAGCGGCTGCCGCGGCGTGAACTGCTGGCCAAGCTGGAGCGGGTGGGGGTCGGCCACCTCATCGATTCGCCGATCCAGTCGCTGTCCGGCGGCGAGACCCAGCGGGTGCTGCTGGCGCGGGCATTGCTGGGCGAGCCCGATCTGCTGGTGCTGGACGAACCGGCCCAGGGGGTCGACGTGGTGGGGCAGGGCGATGTGTTCGCGATGCTGGACGACATCCGCCGCGAGTCCGGCTGCGGGGTGCTGATCGTCTCGCACGACCTGCATTTCGTGATGGCCGGTGCCGAGACGGTGATCTGCCTGAACCAGCATGTCTGCTGCACCGGAAACCCCGAGGAAGTCTCGCGCCATCCGGAATACCGGCGCCTGTTCCCCAGCGTGGATCTGCGGGGTCTGGCGGTCTACACCCACGATCACAATCACGTGCACGGCCTGCACGGCGAGGTGCGCCCGCTGGATGGAGAGGGCACGGACACCTCCTGCAACGATCCGCAACACGGTCCGGGGTGCCGTCACTGATGGACATCGCCGGCTGGCTGGACGACTTCCTGGTGCGCGCCGTGCTGGCGGGCCTGATGGTGGCGGTGGTCGCGGGGCCGCTGGGGGCCTTCGTGGTGTGGCGGCGCATGGCCTATTTCGGCGACACGGTGTCGCATTCGGCGCTGCTGGGGGTGGCCCTGGGTTTCCTGCTGGGGCTCAATCTCAACCTGATGGTGACGCTGGTGTGCATCGCCATCGCGGTGCTCCTGGTGATCCTGCAGCGCTATCAGGAGCTGGGCTCGGACACCCTGCTGGGGATCCTCGCGCACAGCGCGCTGTCGCTGGGGATCGTGGCCGTGGCCTTCGTCGAGGGGCTGCGGGTGGACTTGATGGCCTATCTGTTCGGCGACATCCTCGCGGTGGGGCGCGACGACCTGCTGGCGATCGCCATCGGCGGGCTGATTGCGCTGGTGCTGCTGATCGCGCTGTGGCGGCCTCTGCTGGCACTGACCGTGCACGAGGAACTGGCGCGGGTGGAGGGCGTGCGGGCTCTGCCGGTGCGCCTGGGCATGATGCTGCTGATCGCGCTGGTGATCGCGGCGGCGATGCAGGTGGTCGGCGTACTGCTGATCACGGCGCTGATGATCATCCCGGCGGCGACCTCGCGACGCTTCGCCCGCACCCCGGAGCAGATGGCGATCCTCGCCGGGGTGCTCGGCATGCTGGCGGTGGGGGCGGGGATCGCCGGCTCGTTCCAGTGGGATACCCCCACCGGGCCGAGCATCGTGGTCGCGGCCCTGCTGGGCTTCATCCTGGTGCAGCTGCTACCCGCGCGGCTGCTGCCGCGCTTCGGCACGCGCTGATCCGGCTCAGCGCCGCTCCAGACGCTCGAAGGTGAACGCGCAGGCGTGCTGCTCGTCGGCCGGGTGGTATTCCGACTCGATCAGCGTCCATTCCGCGGGATCGATGGCGGGGAAATACGTATCGCCGGGATGGCGTTCGTGCACCTGGGTCAGGTGCAGGACCCCGGTGCGCGGCAGGGCCTCGGCGAACAGCCCGGCCCCGCCGATGACGAACGCCGGACCCGAATCGATATTCGCCAGCGCTTTGTCCAGGTCGGAAAAGACCTCGACGCCCTCGGGCTGCTGCCAGTCGGTCTGCCGGGTCAGCACCAGGTTGCGGCGCTTCGGCAGCGGCCGGCCGATGGATTCGAACGTGCGCCGGCCCATGATCACCGGATGGCCGGCGGTCACCCGCTTGAAGTGCCGCAGGTCGTCCGGCAGCCGCCACGGCAGGTCGTTGTCGCGCCCGATCACGTGATCCGGGTCCAGCGCCACGATGATATGGATCTCGGGTCCCCGGGCTTCAGGCTGCATCGATTCGCACGGTTTCGCTGGAATGGTGCGGTTCGGGAATCGGCTCGCCTTCGTCATGCAGGGCTTCCAGGTGCATGGTGATCGCCTCGCGAATCGCGGCCATGACTTCCTCGCGGCTGTCACCGGTCGCAATGCAGCCCGGGAGGTCCGGAACATAGGCTCCCCAGCCGCTGTCGCCCTGCTCGATAATGACCGTGTATTGCTTCATGGTCGCCTCCCGGTCCTCAGAACCAATCTAGCGCATGGCGGGCTAGATGGCGATGGGGGCGCGGATGGCGGGGTGGGACTGGTAGTCGCGGACCTCGATGTCCTCGAAGCGGAACGCGAACAGGTCGCGCACCTCCGGGTTGAGGTGCAGGGTCGGCAGCGGCAGCGGTTCGCGCTCCAGCAGGGTGTCGACCTGCTCGGCGTGGTTGGCGTAGAGGTGCGCATCGCCCAGGGTATGGACGAATTCGCCGGGCTCCAGGTCGACCACCTGCGCGATCATGTGCGTCAGCAGGGCATAGCTGGCGATGTTGAAGGGCACGCCCAGGAACACGTCGGCGCTGCGCTGGTAGAGCTGGCAGGACAGCCGGCCGTCGGCCACGTAGAACTGGAACAGGGCATGGCAGGGGGCGAGGGCCATAAGGCCGGCGGCCGCGTTCTCTTGCGGGGCACGGGTCTCGTCCGGCAGGTCGGCGACGTTCCATGCGGAGATCACGTGGCGGCGCGAGTGCGGGCGGGTGCGAAGGTTGTCCAGCAGCTCCGTCAGCTGATCGTGGGTGCCTCCGTCGGGCAGTGGCCAGGAACGCCACTGGGCGCCGTAGATCGGGCCCAGTTCACCGCCCTCGGTGGCCCATTCATCCCAGATGGTTACCTTGTTGTCGCGCAGGTAGCCCACGTTGGTGTCCCCCGCGAGGAACCAAAGCAGCTCGTGGATGACCGAGCGCAGATGGGTCTTCTTGGTGGTGACCAGGGGGAAGCCCTGCGCCAGGTCGAAGCGCATCTGGTAGCCGAACACCGAGCGCGTCCCGGTGCCGGTGCGGTCCGGGCGGTCGCTGCCGTGGTCGCGGATGTGGCGGACGAGATCCAGGTATTGCCGCATGGTGCGTCCTCAGGGCTTCCCGGAGGTGTCCGGGCGGGGTTCGGGCAGGGGATTGCGGCGCGACCAGACGATCAGGCCGAGGCCGAACAGGATCACCGGCAGCGACAGGACCTGCCCCATGGTGACCCAGCCGAAGGCGAGATAGCCGATGTGCGCGTCCGGTTCGCGCACGAACTCCACCACGAAGCGGAACGCGCCGTACAGGGTCAGGAACAGGCCCGAGACCAGACCGGTCCGCCGCGGCTGGCGCGACACCAGCCACAGCACCACGAACAGCACCACGCCTTCGAGAAAGGCCTGGTAGAGCTGCGAGGGGTGACGGGGCACGTAGTCGGCCGCGGGGAAGACCATCGCCCACGGCAGGTCGGTGGGCTTGCCCCACAGCTCGCCGTTGATCCAGTTGCCCACGCGCCCGGCGCCCAGACCGATGGGGATCAGCGGGGCGATGAAATCGGTCAGGCGGAAGAACGGCTGGTGCAGGTGCCGGGCGTACAGCCAGGCGGTGACCAGTACGCCGATCAGTCCGCCGTGGAAGGACATGCCGCCCTCCCACAGCCGGATCAGGCTCAGCGGGTCGGCCAGCACGCCGTCGAAGTTGTAGAACAGCGCGTAGCCCAGGCGCCCGCCGATGATCACGCCGATCGCGCCCCAGAACAGCAGGTCGCCGACCTGGCGCGGTTCCAGCGGATCCCAGTCGCGCGAGCGCGCGCGCCAGACCCCCAGCCCCCAGAAGGCCAGGAATCCGATGACGTACATCAGCCCGTACCAGTGGATGCTGACCGGGCCCAGGGAGAGTGCGACCGGATCGATAAACGGGTGAACAGGCATGGGCGCTTGCGGTGGCCGAAACAGCCGCACATCCTACCGGTCCTGCAAGGCATTCGCACGCATCGGGACCGTCTCCGTCCCGGCTTTCGCCACCCACGTTTCCAGGGAGGTCGCCATGAACCGTCTCGCCGGCGCCAGCAGCCCGTATCTGCAACAGCACGCGGACAATCCCGTGGACTGGTATCCGTGGGGCGAGGAGGCCCTGGAGCGGGCGCGGACCGAGGACAAGCCGATCCTGCTGTCGATCGGGTACTCCGCCTGCCACTGGTGCCACGTGATGGCGCATGAATCCTTCGAGGATCCGGCGACCGCGGAGGTGATGAACCGGCGCTACGTGAACATCAAGGTGGATCGCGAGGAGCGGCCCGATCTGGACCGCATCTACCAGAACGCGCACATGCTGCTGGCGCAGCGCCCGGGTGGCTGGCCGCTGACGGTGTTCCTGACCCCGGACCAGGTGCCGTTCTTCGCCGGGACCTACTTCCCGAACACCCCGCGGCACGGCCTGCCGTCGTTTGTCGACCTGCTCAACCGTGTGGCCGATTTCCTCGCCGAACACCCGGAGGAGATCCGGCGCCAGAACGATTCCCTGCAGCAGGCGCTCACGCGGATCTACAACCCGGAGGGCGGCAGCATCCCGGCGCTGAGCGTGGTGGACAAGGCCCGCGCGGAACTGGCGCAGAGCTTCGATGCGGAGCATGGCGGTTTCGGCGATGCGCCCAAGTTTCCGCATCCGGCCTCGCTCGACTGGCTGGCCTGGCATGCGGCGCGCCACGGCGACGGCGAGTCCCGGCGCATGCTGGACGCCACCCTGGACGCGATGGCCGCCGGCGGGCTGTTCGACCAGGTCGGCGGCGGGTTCTGTCGCTACTCGGTGGACACCCGCTGGATGATCCCGCATTTCGAGAAGATGCTGTACGACAACGGGCCGCTGCTGGGTCTGTACGCCGAGCGCGGCGCGCGCGGCGATGCCCGCTCGCGGCGGGTCGCGGAGCAGACGGTGGCCTGGCTCGAGCGCGAGATGCGGGATGCCAGCGGGGCGTTCTGTTCCAGCCTGGACGCCGATTCCGAAGGCGAGGAAGGGCGCTTCTACGTCTGGGACCCGGAGACCGTGGAGGCGCTGCTGCCGGCCGAGGAATGGGCGGTCGCCGCACGCGTGTGGGGTCTGCAGGGGCCGCCCAACTTCGAAGGCCGCTGGCACCTGCACGAAGTGGTGCCGCCGGACACCGTCGCGGATGCCCTGGGGATCTCCCCGGAGGAGGCGGCGGCCCGTCTGGACCGGGCGCGCGAGCGGCTCCTTCGGGCACGCGAGGAGCGCGTGCGCCCGCATCGCGACGACAAGCTGCTGGCGGGCTGGAACGCGCTGATGATCACCGGCCTGGCGCGCGCGGCCCGCGCGCTGGATCGTCCCGACTGGCTGGCGCTGGCACAGGACGCAATGGCGGCGGTGCGGCGCCTGCACTGGCACGACGGCCGCCTGTATGCCAGTTATCGCGAGGGGGCGACCTCGGCCATGCCGCGCGCCTGCCTCGACGACTATGCCGCGCTGCTGGAGGCGACCCTGGCGCTGCTGGAGACCGAATGGGACAGCGAGCTTCTGGACTGGGCCGTGACCCTGGCCGGGGCCCTGATGGAGGATTTCCACGATGATGCCAGCGGCGGCTTTTTCTACACCGCGCGCGACCACGAGGCCCTGATCCAGCGGCCCAAGGTGTATTCCGACGATGCCATGGCCGCGGGCAACGGGATCGCCGCGCAGTGCCTGATCCGGCTGGGGCATCTGCTGGCCGAGCCGCGCTATCTGGAGGCGGCCGAGGGTACGCTGGCCAATGCCGGGCCGATGATCGAACAGGCGCCGATGGGCCACATGAGCCTGCTGGTGGCGCTCGACATGCATTATCACGCCCCGCCGCTGGTGGTCCTGCGCGGGCAGGGCGAGACGCTGGCCGACGCGCGCCGGACGATCGCTGCCGCCGATGGCGCGGCGCGGGTCTTCCCCGTGCCCGACGATGCCCGCGATCTGCCCGACGCCCTGGCCGGCAAGGCGCCGCGCGAGGGCGGACCGCGCGCCTGGCTGTGCCGCGGTCTGCATTGCGAACCCCCGGTGGACGACCCCGCGACGCTGGCGAAGCGCCTGGCGGTGGAGTGAGCGGAGCTCGCTTGAAATCGGCCGCAAAGCCCGCAGACTGTCAGGGTTGTCCGTTTATCCCGAAACCGAAACGAACCCGAAGAAAAGGAATGCCCCATGAGCGAAAAGCTGATGAAGGACTTCGTCGCCGCGGCGCGCGAAAACATCCGCGAGATCTCCCCGGAAGAGCTGCACGAGGCGCGGCAGAAGGGCGAGGACTGGACCCTCGTCGACGTGCGCGAACCTTATGAATACGAACGCGCCCACGTGCCGGATTCGCTGCTGATCCCGCGCGGCCTGCTGGAAGGCGCGGCCGACCCCAATACCCCGCATCGCATCGAGGCGTTGTACTCCGCGCGCGAGAAGCCCGTGGCCATCATCTGTGCCACCGGCGGGCGGGCCGCCCTGTCGGTCCTGCGCCTGCAGGAGATGGGCTTCACCAACGTGGTCAACGTCGCCGGCGGGATGAAATCCTGGGAAGGCGAGGACCTGCCGGTCGAATCCGGCGCCTACACCGGCCAGCTGCCGTAGGCCGGGCCCGGCACCGTTTCCGGTATTCCATCGGGAGCGGTCACCAAAGCGTCATGCCCCGTTCAACGGGGTGCAAGAGTGCGGCCGTAATCTCCCCGGGCATGACCCGTGGAGATTGCCGCCATGCCCCACCCGAATCCTCCCGCCCCTCAGTTCGCCGATCGCACGCCGTCATCGTATGAGTGGCGCATTGCCAGCGGCCGCGAGGACCTGCGCGCGGCGCAGCGTCTGCGCTTTCGTGTCGGGGCCGCGCGGCGCGGAGGCTCGCTGTCACCGCGACTGGACGGGCTCGATCGTGACCCGCTGGATGGCCACGCTCACCACCTGCTGGTGTATGCCCGCGGGAGTCGCCTGCCAGTGGCCTGTGCCCGGCTGCTGCCGGAAGAGGGTGCCCTGGCGGGCGGTGGTTTCCCGTCCCTGGAATCGTTCGACCTGGGACCCCTGGTCACCCTGCCCGGACGCGGGGCGGAACTCGACCGCCTGCGCATTCTGCCCGCGCACGCTGGCCAGCCGGCTGCGTTCGAGGCGCTGTGGCGCGGCGTCGTTTATCTGCTTCAACGTCTCGACTGCCGGTATCTGATCGCCCGGGATCGTATCCCGGTGGCGAGTTCGATTCCTCCGGCGCTTGCGTGGCTGCGTGCTTTTCGGCGTGTACCCTCCCGGCAGCGTGTGGCTCCGCGCAGTGCGCTGCCCAATGCCCTGACCATCTGGCACGGGACGCCCTCCCCCGACGGGCTGCCGCCGTCCAGCCGTGCCTGGCTGGACCTCGGAGCGCGGGTGGCCGGCGAGCCCGCGCATGACACGCGGCGCAATGCGGCCTGTCTGCTCATGCTGCTGCAGCTTCGCGACGTGCCGGAACGCTATCGGATACGGACCCCGTACATTCCCGACGCGGCGCCCTCCGACGACATGTCATCGGGTGTCGGCAACGGCGGTTCCGCCGCCCGGGAGCTCTGATCATGACCGCGGTCATGACATCCCGCATTCCCGCCGCGGCGTCCTCGGGGGTGCAGGCAGCCCGCGGGGAGCCGCAGTTTCCGAAGGTCGCCGTGGTGACCGAGACCTGGCCCCCGGAGATCAACGGCGTGGCCCTTACGCTGTCGCGACTGGTGAACGGCCTGCGCGAGACGGGATATGCGGTTGAAGTGGTGCGCCCGCGGCAGGCCGGCGACCGCCCGCTCTCAGGGACCTCCGGGCCCGCGGCCGAGGAACACACGGTTCCAGGCGTGCCGCTGCCCGGCTATCCGGGCCTGCGTGCGGGGCTGCCGGTGCGCCGTCGTTTGCTCCGTCACTGGAAACGTGCGCGCCCGGGGGTGGTTCACATTGCTACCGAGGGTCCCCTGGGACACGCGGCGCTCAGCGCTGCGCGCCGACTCGGGATTCCCGTCAGTTCGGCTTTCCATACGCGTTTCGACGGATACATGGGTTATTACGGAATGGCCTGGGCCCGTCCCCTGGCGCTGGCTTTCCTGCGCCGCTTCCACAACCGCTGCGATTGCACCCTGGTACCCACTCGCGCGCTCGCGTCGGAACTGGAGTCATCCGGTTTCCGCGGTATCCGGGTGCTGGAACGGGGCGTCGATACCGGGCTGTTCAGTCCCGCTCGCCGTTCATGGTCCCTGCGCGACGAGTGGGAGGGCGGCGTGGATGCGCCGGTGCTGATCAGTGTCGGGCGGCTGGCCCCGGAAAAGGCGCCCGAAGACGTGATTCGGGCCTGGGAGGCGGTGCGTGCCCGCCTGCCGCGCGCGCGTCTGGTGATGGTGGGGGATGGCCCTTCACGCGCGGCGCTCGAGGCCCGTCATCCGGAAGTGATCTTTACCGGCATGCGGACCGGCGCCGATCTGGCCGCGCATTACGCCAGCGCGGATCTGTTCGTCTTCGCCTCACGTTCGGAAACCTTCGGCAATGTGGTGATCGAGGCCATGGCCAGCGGGCTTCCGGTGCTTGCCTTCGACGAAGCCGCTGCGCGCGAGCACCTGCGCGAGGGTGAAAACGGCGTGCGGGTCCCGCTCAGTGGAAACCCGGCGGACGACAGCGAGGCCTTCGCCGCGGCTGCCCTGGATCTGGCGGAGCGCCGATGCCGCGACCGCCTCGCATGGCGGGTGATGGGGCAGGCCGCGCGGCAGCGGGCCGAAGGCCTGGACTGGGAACGGATCGTCGGCCGCTTTGGCGCTCGCCTGACGGAGCTCGGCCGGATCGGAGGCGGGGAGGGTCAGCATGCGTCTGCTGCAACGGGTCGATAATCTGGATGAAAGGGTTTGCCGGCGTTTCAACCGGATCGCGCGAAAGCCGGCCATCGGGCGTTTGTTCGGGGGGGTATCGCGTCTGGGCGACGGGGTCGCCTGGTACGCCATCATGCTCTCGCTTCCGCTGATCCACGGGGCCTGGGCCTGGGTGGTCAGCGTGCACATGATGGCCGTGGGTCTGGTGTCCATGCCCCTTTATCGCGTGCTCAAGCAGGGTGCCGGCCGTCCGCGTCCCTGTCAGCGGCACGGCGACCCGCTGCACAGCATTTCTCCGCTGGATGAGTTCAGTTTTCCTTCCGGACACACCATGCACGCGGTGGGCTTCACTGTCGTGCTGGTGGCCTGGCTTCCGATCTGGGCCTGGCTGGTGGTGCCATTCGCTGCCCTGGTGGCGATGTCGCGGCTGGTTCTTGCCCTCCATTATCCATCCGATGTCGCCGTCGGGGCCCTCATCGGCGCGTTGATTGCCGGCGGCAGCCTTCTGCTTGCCGCACCACTGCTCCCTGCCTGAAACCTTTACTCTGCCCGCCGGGTCGAGAAGCCGGCCGCCTGGGTGCCGCGCTCCCTGCTGCTCCGTTGCCCCTCGCCGGGGGGAGGAACCCATATTAAACCGCAAGGCCTCCGGCTGCATGGGCGGCGGGTCGTTTACCATGGGCGCCCGCGCCGGGGTACACGCCCGGCAGTGACACGGGGGAGGAGCATGACAGGTACGGCAAGAGGGGTGTTCCGGCTGATCCGGATTCTGGGCCATCTGTTGGTCGGGGTCTGGGTCACCTGGCGACTCCAGCGACAGCGCGCCGGCCCCGAGGCACATTCGCAGGTGCGGCGCGCCTGGTACCGCAGGGCGCTGCAGCTGGCGGGCGTGTACTGCGAGGTCGCGGGGGAAGCGCCCCGCGAGGCGTCGCTGGTGGTCGCCAATCATGTGTCCTGGCTGGATATCCCGTTGCTGGGCGCGGCGGTGGACCCCTGTTTCCTGTCCAAGGCCGAGATCGCCCGCTGGCCGATCATTGGCTGGCTGGCGCGACGCCACGGTACGCGCTTCATCCGTCGCGGCGGCCACGAGGCCTCGGCGCACGTGGAGGCGATGCGCGAGGGGCTGGACGCGGGGCGGCATTTCGTGGTGTTTCCGGAAGGTACGACGACCCGGGGACACGGGCTGCGCCGCTTTCATCCGCGGCTGTTCGCCGCGGTCACGGGGACCGCGCATCCGGTGCAGCCGGTGGCGCTGGATTACGAAAGCTACAGCGACGGTACGGTGCCGGTGGCTTTCGCCGGGCATGACCGTCTGGTGCCCAACGTGTGGCGGCTGCTGTGTCGCCCGCGCACGCGGGTGAGCGTGCATGTGCTGGAGCCGCTGGAGGGGCATGATCGCCCGCGCCGCGAGCTCGCCGAGGCGGCGCGTTCGCAGATCGCCGAGGCGCTGGGCGTGCCCGCCGAGCCGGTCGACGATCCCCGCCCCGGGCGGAGCTGACGAGGTCCGTCCGGGGCTTCTCAGGTCCCCGGGCAGGGGACCTGTTCCTCCGCAGCGGTCTGTGGCGTGGCACCGTCCAGGCGTGCCAGGCTCATCGCATTCCCCCAGACGCAGCCGCTGTCCAGCGCCAGCCAGTCGGGGCCGCGGCGGTGACCCAGCGCGGCCCAGTGGCCGAATACCACCGGGGTGCCGCGGCTGCGGCGTGCGGGGTGGTCGAACCACGGGACCAGCGTTGCCGGGGCTTCTTCGGGCGGGCCGTTGCTGGCGAACTCCAGCTCGCCGTCGGGACCGGCGCCGACCATGCGCATGCGGGTGAAGCCGTTGATCGCGAAGCGCAGGCGATCGTAGCCCCGCAGGGCCGGGTCCCACTGCGCCGGGGTGTCGCCGTACATCACCTCCAGCAGGGCACGACGCCGGCGCGGTTCGCCCAGTTCGGCCTCCACTCGCCGCGCCTCGGCGGCGGCGGTGTCGGTGTCCCATACCGGCGGGATGCCGGCGTGGACCAGCGTCCAGTCGTTGTCGGGATCGCGATGCAGCAGCGGCTGGCTGGCCACCCATTCCAGCAGCTCCGCGGCATCCGGGGCGTCCAGCACCTCGCGCAGGGTGTCGCGCCGGCCGGGTTCGCGCAGGCCCTCGCTGGCGGCCAGCAGATGCAGGTCGTGGTTGCCGAGCACGGTCGTCGCGGCCGCGCCCAGCGAGCGGACCCGCCGCAGGCAGCCGGCCGAGTCCGGCCCGCGGTTGACCAGGTCCCCGACCAGCCACAGGCGATCGCGGGACGGGTCGAAGCGTACGCGTTCCAGCAGGCGCTCCAGCGGATCCAGGCAGCCCTGCAGGTCGCCGACGGCGTACAGTGCCACGCGGGCCTCAGTGCAGCGTGCGGGGGACGGACAGGGTGAACGGCGGGATGGTGGCCTCGAAGGTGTGCCCCTGCTCGTCGCGCATCTCGTAGCTGCCTTCCATCATGCCCACCGGGGTCTCGATCACCGTTCCGCTGGTGTATTCGAAGGAGTCGCCCGGGGCGATGTGGGGCTGTTCGCCGACCACGCCCTCGCCGCGGACCTCCTGGGTCTGGTCGCGTCCGTCGCGGATGATCCAGTGGCGATTGAGCAGCTGCACGCTGCGCTCGCCGGCGTTGTGGATCACCACGTGGTAGGCGAAGACATAGCGGTCTTCTTCGGGCTCGGACTGGTCTTCGACATAGGCACTGGAGACTTCGATCTCGACGGGATTTTCCTGCTGCATGGTCATGGGGCGGATGCTCCGTGGGGACGGGCGCGGGAAGCGGCGACCGCGGCTCCCAGCAGGCCCGGTTCGGGATGAATGATCAGTTCCACCGGCAGGCGTTCCAGCAGGTCTTCCATCGGCGGGCGTGCTCGGAAGGCCTCGCGGAAGGCCGGGGCGAGAAAATGGTCGGTCCAGCGCGGGGCGATGCCGCCGCCGATGAAGACGCCGCCGCGCGGCAGCGCGGTCAGCGCCATGTCGGCCAGCTGCCCGGCGTACAGGGTAACGAAGCGGCGCACCACTTGCAGCGCGGCCGCGTGGCCGGTGTCGGCCAGCGCGCTGATGGCGGCGGCGGGCTCCGCCGCGGCCAGCGCGCGCCCCAGTTCGGGGTCGTCGCGACGCTGCAGCTCGAAGCGGCCGATGCGCGCGATGCCGCGGCCGCTGAGCAGGTGTTCGCGGGTGCACCGGCCGGCCTCGGCGGTGACGAAGGCCGCCAGTTCGGTCTCGTCGGCGTCGGCCGGGGAAAAACGCGCGTGGCCGCCTTCGCCCGGATGGATCGCCGGCGGGGCATCTGCGCCCGCGGGCGGCGTCACCAGGCAGGTGCCCAGCCCGGTGCCGGCCCCGGTGACCAGCCGCGGTCCCGTGGGGTCGGCGTCGCCGTCCTGCAGGATCAGGCGATCTTCCGGGGTCAGGGCCTCGAGACAGGCGCCCACCGCGGCGAAATCGTTGAGCAGGGCCACGGGCACGCCGGCCACCGCGGCCAGGTCGGTGGTCGCGAGTTCGGGCCAGCGCAGGTTGGTGACCCGGGCGCGTCCGGCGTGCACCGGCCCGGCGACGGCCATGCCCGCGCCGCTGAAGGTCACCGCGGACTGTTCCGGGCGCGCCAGCCAGTCCTCGAGGATCGCACCCAGGCCGGCGTATTCGCGGCTCGCATAGCGGGTGGTCGCGTGCAGTTGCCACGTACCCCGGGCGTATTCGGCCTGCGCCAGGCGGGTGTGGGTCCCGCCGACGTCGGCGACGATCAGCTGCATGCGGTCCCTGCCAGTCATGTTCCCATGGTAACGCGAGCGGGGTGTGGAGTGAGAAAGACGGACCCGGGGCGGGGCCGAGCCCCTGCCCGGGTCACTCCGCCCCGGCGGATTCGGGGATCCGGCGGGCCAGGGCGTCGAAACCGGCGACGTCGACGGTCTCCGGACGCTGGCCCGGGTCCAGGCCGGCGGCCTCGATATCGGCCGCCTCCAGCAGTCCCGCCAGCCCGCGGCGCAGGGTCTTGCGCCGATTGGAGAACGCGCGGTTGACCAGTGCGGCGAAGGCGGGCAGCCGCGCAGCGGGCACCCGCGGCTCGGCATCCGGGACGATGCGCACCACGGCCGAATGCACCTTCGGCGGCGGGTGAAACGCCCCCGGCGGGACTCCCAGCAGTTCGGTGGCGCGGGCGCGCGCGGCAACCATCACGCTCAGGCGGCCGTAGCGCTTGCTGCCCGGCTCGGCGGTGATGCGTTCCACCACCTCGCGCTGCAGCAGGAAATGCATGTCGCGGATGTGCTCGCTCTGCTCCAGCAGGTGGAACAGCAGCGGGGTGGAGATGTTGTAGGGGAGGTTGCCGACCACGCGCCAGCCGGCGGGCGGGGGCGGGCCGAGCGCGGCCAGATCCAGTTCCAGGGCATCGCCGGTGTGCAGGGTCAGGCGTTCGGGCGGGAAGTGGCTGCGCAGCGCTGCGGCCAGATCACGGTCGATCTCCACTGCGTCCAGTTTCTGCAGGCGGTCCAGCAGCGGGGCCGTCAGGGCGCCGCGCCCCGGGCCGATCTCCAGCATGCGATCGTCCGGCTGCGGGTCGATGGCCCGCACGATGCGATCGAGGATGCCGGGGTCATGGAGGAAATTCTGGCCGAAGCGGCGGCGGACCGGGCCCGGTCCCTCGTCGGCTGCGGCCGGGCGCCGCGTGCGTCGGGTCATGCCGTGGTCCCCGCTGGCGGTGCCCCGCGGTGGCCCGCGAGGCGGGCGGCCAGATTCTCCGCCGCGGCCAGGCTGCCGACCTCGGCGCGTCCGCTGCCGGCCAGATCCAGCGCGGTGCCGTGATCCACCGAGGTGCGCACGAAGGGGAGGCCCAGGGTGACGTTTACCGCCTCGCCGAAGCCGGCGTGCTTGAGCACCGGCAGGCCCTGGTCGTGGTACATGGCGAGCACCGCGTCGACCCGGGCGAGGGCACGCGGGGTGAAGGCGGTGTCGGCCGGCAGCGGCCCGGTCAGGTGCATGCCGCGTTCGCGCAGGCGGGCGAGCACCGGTTCGATCACGAGCTCTTCCTCGCGTCCCAGCACGCCGCCCTCGCCGGCGTGCGGGTTAAGCCCGAGCACGGCGATGCGCGGCCGCGCCAGGCCGAAGTCGCGGCGGAGGTCGTGATCCAGGATGTGCAGGGTCCGTTCCAGCACCGGCGGGGTAATCGCGTCGGGGACCTCGCGCAGGGGCAGGTGAGTGGTCACCAGGGCAACGCGCAGATCACCGGCGACCAGCATCATCACCGGTCGGCCGGAGCCGGCGCGCTCGGCCAGCCATTCGGTGTGGCCGGTGAAATCGTGGCCGGCCCGATGGATCACCCCCTTGTGGACCGGGGCGGTCACCATGGCGTCGAAGTGCCCGTCGAGGCAGCCGTCGGCGGCCGTGGCCAGCAGGTTGATGACGTGGCCGGCATTGGCCGGTTCCAGGGCCCCGGGGGTCACGGGTGCTTCCACCGGGACCTCGAGCAGCTCCAGGGTGCCGGCGGGTGTGGCTTTGCGCGGGGCATCGGGGTCGTGCTTGCGCAGGGTGAGGTCGATGTGCAGCGCGTGAGCGCGGCGTTCGAGGACGCCCGCATCGCCGATCGCGACGCGCTGGGCCGGGCCGGCGTGGCGCGCCAGCATGGCCAGCAGGTCGGGTCCGATTCCGGCGGGTTCGCCGGCCGTCAGCGCCAGACGCGGAACCGGCTCCCCGGCCATCGGCTCAGGGCTCGAGGCCGTCGACGCGGTATTCGACATAGGCGCCCTCGCGCAGGCGGCGCAGCCACAGCTCCATCTCGTCCTGGCGCTTGCGGTTCTGCAGGACTTCGCGGGCGCGGGCGCGGATCTGCTCGCGGGTGGTGTCGACTTCGCGGCGGTCCAGCACCTCGATGATGTGCCAGCCGAACTCGCTCTGCACCGGCTCGCTGATCTCGCCCGGTTCGAGCCGGCCCATGGCCTGTTCGAAGCCGGGCACCAGTTCCCCGGGGCTGACCCAGCCCAGACGGCCGCCCTGCGCGGCGGACCCCGGGTCGTCGGAGTTGCCGCGGGCGAGATCGCCGAAGTCCTCGCCCTCCTGCAGGCGGTTATACAGGGCGCGGATCTGGCGCTCGGCCTCTTCCTCGCTGCGGACCTCGTCGGGACTCTTGAGGATGTGACGGACTTCGGTCTGTTCGACCAGGGTCTGGTCACCGCCCTCGCGGTCCTCGAGCCGGATGACGTGGAAGCCCTGCGGTGAACGCAGGACGTCGCTGACCGCGCCGGTGCGCATCAGGATGGCCTCGCGGGCCAGCACCGTGGACAGCTCGCCGGGGCCACGCCAGCCCAGATCGCCGCCCTGCAGGGCCTGCGGTCCGTCGGATGCTTCCATCGCCACCCGGGCGAATTCCTCGCCTTCACGCACGCGGGAGCGCAGCTCCGCGGCCTTTTCCCGCGCCTCGCGGATCTCGTCGCTGCCGGCGCCCTGCGGCACCGCGACGAGGATGTGCGAGAGGCGGTAGCGCACGTCGCGGTCGATGGCGCCGCTTTCCGAGGCGATGAGGTCTTCGATCTCCTGATCGGAGACCCGGACCCGGTTGTCGACCTGGCGGCTGCGCAGCTGGTTGATGGTCAGCTCGGTGCGGATCTGTTCACGAAACGCCTCGAAGTCCACGCCGTCCTGCATCAGGGCGCGGCGCAGCTGGGGCAGTGTCATGCGGTTTTCGCGCGCGATCTGCTCCATGGTTCGGTTCAGGGTCATCTCGTCGATGCTGATGCCGATCCGGCGGGCCTCCTGCAGCTGCACGCGCTCGGTGACCAGTTGTTCCATGACCTGGCGGGCGAGGGCGTCCTGGCCGGGCGGACGCTGCCCCTGTTCGGCCATCTGCTGCGCCACCAGGTTCATGCGTTCCACCAGCTCGCGCTGGGTGATCACGTCTTCCTCGACGATCGCGAGGATGCGGTCGGTGAACTGGTCTTCCTCCGGCGGAGTGATTGCCGGGGCGGGCGCACCGGCATCGGTGGCGGCACCCGGAGTGACCGGGGCCTGTACCCCGGCTTCGGCGCCGGGGCCCGCTCCGGTGCCCGTACCTTCGGGCATGGAGAGCGGGTCGTGCTGGGCCTGGGCCAGCGGCGCCAGGGCCAGGGCAAGCCCGGCCAGGAGCAGGGGGCGGGCAAGCATGCCCGCGCGGCGACCGGCGCTTTTAGCGGTCGGGGTGCGCATCATATCCGGCAATACCTTCGCTCAGGAGGCTGTCGACTCCGCCGTCGAAACGGGCCAGTCCGTCCAGCGTGATCTGGAAATGGATCGAGTTGTCGTAGCGCTGGTCGGAATCCAGCGAACGCCGGGCGACCACGCGCAAACCATAGCAGCAACTACGATACTGGAGACCGGCCAGAAGTTCGAGGTCGCGTTCACTGCGCAGGCTGTAGTTCCAGCGTCCGACCAGGTCCACGCGGTCGCCGGCCGGCCACAGTACGGACACGTCGGTCTGTTCCAGCTGATCGGCCCGCTGGCGGTAGCCGAGGTTGATGCGCCGGCGCTCATCCGGGCTCCAGGACACGCCGAGCGCGGCCAGCGAGGTGTCCTCGTGCTCGCGGTTGTAGAGCACCGAGCCGCGGCCGTCCCAGGCGTCGCCGATACGCAGGCGCCCCTCCACGGCGAGGTCCGAATGGCGGTCCTCCAGTGCCGGCGCGGAGGGGCTGCGGCGTACGCGGCGGTCGCGGAAATAGCGGATCTCGCCGACCGACAGCCGGGCGCGTTCCTGTCCGGTGGTCGTATCGAGGATGCGGCTGGTCAGGGCGGCGGTCAGCTGGTGGGTGTCGCCCACGCGGTCGGCGCCGGTAAAGCGCTGCAGGCTGAACAGGTTGTCGAAGCTGAACTCGCGCTCGCCGGTGTCGAACACCGGGATGTCGTCCTGGTCGCGGTAGGGCACGTAGCCGTAGAACAGTCGGGGCTCCAGGGTCTGCAGCCGTTCGCCGTCGGCCAGGTCGCGTTCGAAGATCAGGCCGCTGTCCACCGCGGCGTGCGGTACGGTGCGGCGGATGGACTCGGGGCCGGGCTCGCCGCGGCGGTCCAGCTCGTAGGCGGTGTAGCGCACCCCGGCGCGGGGTTCGACAAAGATCCCGCCGGTGTCGAAACGCCAGGCCAGTTCCGGGTCGAGGTCGAAACGCAGGCCGGTGGGACGGTCCGAGGCGCGTTCCTGACGGGCGAAACGCACCAGTTCGGCGTCCAGGTCCCAGGTGACTCCGCCGCCGGCCCATTGTCCCGCGTATTCGCCGGCTTCCAGGGTGATCTGCGGCAGCCGCTGGTAGGGCTCGCGCCGGTCGGCCAGCTCGGTGTCGACGATCTGATAGTCCTCGACCCGGGTGCGCAGGCGGTAGCGCGGTTGACTCCAGGTCAGGTCGGCCCGGCGACGCAGGTCGCGCACCGAGCTCGAATAGCGGTCGGCGGAGCCGAAATCGCGGAAATATTCGCTGTCGGAGACGTCCGCGGCATCGATGTCCAGGCGCAGGCCCGGGGCGATGCGGGTGCGGTGCTGCCAGGCCACAAATTGGCGATCCTCGCCGGTCTCGCGATCGTCCGGCAGGTAGCGAAAATCAACCTGTCCTTCGTGGGCAGGCTGCAGGTAGCGGAATTCGGTGCTCAGCTTGATCCCGCGGTCGGCCATGATGCGCGGTGTGAACGTGGCGTCGTAATTGGGCGCGATGTTCCAGTACCACGGCAGGGACAGATCCGCGCCGGTGCGTCCGCCGGTGCCGAAGCTGGGCAGCAGGAAGCCGGACTTGCGCCGGTCATCCAGGGGGAAATCGATATACGGGGTGTAGGCCACCGGCACGTTGCGCACGCGCAGCACGGCGTGGCGGGCGACCCCGCGTCCGCTTTCCTGGTCGAGGTCGAGGCGGGCGGCGTCCAGGCGCCAGGAGTCGCGGTTGACCGGGCAGGTGGTGTACTGCGCCTGTTCGAAGCGGTGCCGGTCGGGGTCGAGCTGCGTGCCGGCCCCGGCCTGTCCGCGTGCGGGCACCGAGCGCACCATGTAATCGATGCGGCTCAGCTCCCCGGTATCTTCGTCGAGCTGGAAGCGGCCGTCTTCGCCTTGCAGCAGCAGGTCGCCATCGAACAGCCGGACCGCTCCCTCGGTCCGTGCCAGCCCCCGGGCGCGATCGTAGTCGAGGACCTCGGCGTCCAGCCGTTGACGGTCTGCGTACAGCCGGACATCGCCCTCGGCGCGCACCTGGTCGCCCTCGCGCCGGACGTGATCCGCCTCGATCTCGCGCACGTCGGGCGGCAGTTCGCGCAGGGCGGGCCAGACGGCGTCGGGCGCGAATTCGCAGCCGGCGGGACGATCCCCGCCGAAGGCCGTCTCCGCGCCGGCCGCCGGGGCGGTGGCGACCAGCACGAGGGACACCGCCGCGGCACGCGCCGGCCGCATCGCGGATCAGTCCAGCAGGCCGCGGATCTCGTCGAAGATCCGTTCCATGTCGCGGGTGCCGTCGACGTGCTTGAGCAGACCGCGGGTGTCGTAATACTCGATCAGCGGCTGCGTCTGTTCCTCGTACACCTGCAGGCGGCTGACCACCGTCTCCTCGGTGTCGTCCGCGCGGTGGACCAGGTTGCCGCCGCACTGGTCGCAGATGCCTTCCTTCTGCGGCGGGAAGGTGTGGGTGTTGAACACCGCGCCGCAGCTTTCGCAGGAGACCCGGCCGGTCAGGCGCTGCTTCAGTTCCTCGAACGGCACGTCGATCTGGACCGCGCGGTCCAGCGGACGCTCGATGTCGGCCAGCATGCTGTCCAGGGCCTCGGCCTGGGCGCAGTTGCGCGGGAAGCCGTCGAGGATGAAGCCCTTTTCCGCGTCCGGTTCCTGCAGCCGGTCGCGGATCAGACCGAGCACCAGGTCATCGGGGACCAGCTGGCCGGCATCCATGGCACTCTTGGCCTTCAGGCCCAGTTCGGTCTCTGCGGCGACGGCCGCGCGCAGCAGGTCGCCGGTGGAGATCTGGGGGATGCCGAAGTGACTGACCATCTTCTTGGCCTGGGTACCCTTGCCGGATCCGGGGGCGCCCATCAGGACGATTCGCATAATTGACTCCTGCCGTGTGCCGTTCGCGCCCGCATCGGCGCCGGCACGTGGATTGGGTATCGAAAGCGCACGCGGTCTTATACCGACTGACCGGAGGCCTCGCAAGCGAGCGCGGGGAACCGTTCACCTGTCGCGCAGTCCCGTTATAATGCCGCGCCAACCAATCAAGCGGAAAGAGACGATGGATCTGAATCAGATTGAAGCCGGGAAGGATCTGCCCGATGACATGAACGTGGTCATCGAGATCCCTGCCCACGGTCAGCCGGTCAAGTACGAGGTCGACAAGGACAGCGGGGCGCTGGTGGTCGACCGTTTCATGACGGTCGCCATGTTCTACCCCTGCAACTACGGGTTCGTGCCGCAGACCCTGTCGGAAGACGGCGATCCGGTGGACGTGCTGGTGATCACGCCGGTGCCGCTGATGCCGGGCTCGGTGGTGCGCGCGCGGCCGGTGGGCGTGCTGCAGATGTCCGACGAGGCCGGGCAGGATGCGAAGATCCTGGCGGTGCCGGTCACCAAGCTGCATCCGGGGTACGAGAGCGTGAAGGGTCCGGAAGACGTGTCGCAGGAGCTGCTCGACAGCATCAAGCACTTCTTCGAGCACTACAAGGAGCTCGAAGCCGGCAAGTGGGTGAAGGTCGAGGGCTGGGCGGACGCCGAGGCCGCCAGGACGGAGATTCTTGCCAGCTACAAGCGTTTCCAGAAGAGCAAGATCTGAAGCCTTTCGCGCAGCCATGGGCGTGCCGTGCGGGCCCCGGGGGAGCCGGTCTCCCGGGCGCGCCGGTGCGCGTGCCCGTCCGCGACCCGATGGAGCGGTCCTGATGGCCGCGGGCGGGCGGCCCCATGGATGAGCGCGACGCCTATGGACAGGAACAGCACGATCACCGGCGTTTTGTCGCGCGGGTGGTGCTGTCCCTGGTGCTGCTGGCGGCGGTGCTGGGCCTGATCGGCTGGCACACCGCCAGTCTGCAGGTGGGTGCGCACGAGCACTACACCACGCTTTCCGAGAACAACCGGCTGCGCATCGAGCCCATCGCCCCCAGCCGGGGCGTGATCCGGGATCGCAACGGCGTGCTGCTGGCCGGCAACCGGGCTTCCTATCAGCTCGAGGTCACGGTGGAACAGGCCGACGACCTCGACCGGCTGCTGGAGCGGCTCGAGGACTTCGTGGAACTCTCCGATGCCGACCTCGAGCGGTTCCGCCGCGGGGTGGAGCAGCGGCGCCCGTTTCAGCCGGTGTTGCTGAAGGCGGGGCTGGACGACGAGACTGTCGCGCATCTGGCCGTGTCCCGGCATGAGCTGCCCGGGGTCGAGATCGAAGCGCGTCCGATGCGCTATTACCCGGCGGGCGAGGCATTCACGCATGTGGTGGGCTACGTGGGCCGGATCACGCGCGAAGACCTGCAGCGCGTGGACCGGCGTGCCTATGCCGGTGTGTCCCACATTGGCAAGACCGGGATCGAGCAGCATTACGAGGAGCTGCTGCACGGCCGCCCGGGCCACCGTCAGGTGGAGGTGAACGCCCAGGGCCGGGCGATCCGCGAGCTGGAGGTCAGCCCGCCGACGGCCGGGACCGACATCCATCTGACCCTGGACTACAACCTGCAGCTGGCGGCCCGCCGCGCACTGGGGGATCAGCGCGGGGCGATCGTGGCCATCGAGCCCGCCAGCGGGGACGTCCTGGCCATGGTCAGTGCCCCGGGATTCGATGCCGACCCGTTCGTGAAGGGGCAGTCGCAGGAAGAGTTTTCGGCGTTGCGCGACCATCCGGGGCGGCCGCTGTTCAACCGGGTGCTGCATGGCCAGTATCCGCCGGGGTCCACCATCAAGCCGATCGTGGCCCTGGCCGGCCTGCACGAGGAGGCGACCACCGCCGACCGCGAGATGTTCGCCCGCGGCTACTACCAGATCCCCGGGCACGAACGCCGCTATCGTGACTGGCGGCGGGAGGGCCATGGCCTGGTCGACATGTCGCGCGCGATTGCGGTGTCGTCGGACGTGTATTTCTATGACCTCGCCCACGACATGGGGATCGACCGGATCACGCCGATGCTGGAAGCCTTCGGTATCGGTGAACCCACCGGCATCGATCTCAGCGGCGAACGCACCGGCATCCGGCCGGGGCGCGACTGGAAACGTGCCACCCACGGCACCGTCTGGTATCCCGGCGAGACCCTGATCACGGCCATCGGTCAGGGGTACATGCTCAGTACCCCGCTGCAGATGGCCGATTTCACCACCACGCTGGCGAATCGGGGCGAGCGCGTGCGCCCGCGCCTGCTGCGGGCGATGGGGGATGGCCGGGAACGGGAAATCGGCGAGACCCTGCTGCCCGATTACCGCCAGCCGGTGGCGCTGGACGAAGCCCACTGGGACGTGATCCACGGATCGCTCGTCGAAGCGGTGCACGAGCCGCATGGCACCGCCTGGGGCAGTATCGGGAGCACCCGTCCGGAGTACACCATCGCCGGCAAGACCGGGACCTCGCAGGTCTTCAGCCTGGGCGAGGACGAAGAGTACGACGAGGATGAACTGGCCCGGCATCTCTGGGATCACGCCCTGTTCACCGGCTATGCCCCGGCGGATGACCCGCAGATCGCGGTTGCGGTGCTGGTGGAGCACGGCGGCAGTGGTGGCCGCGTAGCGGCACCCAAGGCGCGCGAGGTCATGGATGCCTGGCTGCTGGGCGGTGGCGGCATGAGGCTGCCCGTCGAGGAGGCCGGGGAATGATCAGCGTGACCGGACGTGAGCTCTCCGCCGGGCAGTGGGCCCTGCGCAGCCTGCGGATGGATGGCACGCTGCTGATCCTGCTGTCGCTGCTGCTGATGCTCGGTCTGGTGGTGCTGTTCAGCGCGACCGGCGAGAGTCTGGTCGCGCTGGAGAACCAGGTGTTGCGGATCGGTTTCGGGGTCGCGGCGATGCTGGTGATCGCGCAGATCCCGGTGCGTGTACTGCGGGTCATGGCCCCCTGGCTTTTCGTCGCCGGCCTGGTGCTGCTGGTCGCGGTGCTGTTCTTCGGCGAGATCGGCAAGGGGGCCCGGCGCTGGCTGGACATGGGGCTGGTGCGTTTCCAGCCTTCGGAGATCATGAAACTGGCCGTGCCGATGATGACCGCGTGGTACCTGTCGCTGCGCCAGGGTGCGCCGCGGGCGCGCGATCTGGCCGTTGTGCTGCCGATCATCCTGGTGCCGGTGTGGCTGATCATGGAACAGCCCGATCTGGGCACCGCGATGCTGGTGGGCGTGGCCGGGTTGCTGGTGGTGTTCCTCGCCGGGCTGTCCTGGCGCTGGTTCACCGGGCTCGGGGCCCTGGTGGCCGCGGCGGCGCCGGTGCTCTGGCTGCAGATGCATGACTACCAGCGCCAGCGCGTGCTGACGCTGTTCAATCCCGAGTCCGATCCCCTGGGGACCGGTTATCACATCATCCAGTCGCAGATCGCCATCGGCTCGGGCGGGTTCTACGGCAAGGGCTGGCTCAACGGGACCCAGTCGCAGCTGGACTTCCTGCCGGAACGGTCGACCGATTTCATCTTCGCGGTGTATGCCGAGGAATTCGGCTTCATGGGGGTGGTGCTGCTGCTGGCGCTGTATTTCGCCATCGTCGCGCGCGGGCTGTGGCTGGCATCCCTGGCGCAGGACCGCTTCGCCCGTCTGCTGGGTGGCAGCATCAGCCTGACCTTTGCGGTGTACATGGTGGTCAATATCGGCATGGTGACCGGGCTGCTGCCGGTGGTGGGAGTTCCGTTGCCTCTTGTGAGCTATGGCGGAACTTCGCTGGTGACGCTCATGGTGGCCTTCGGTATTCTCATGAGCATTGCCTCCGAAAAACGCCTGGTGAATCGATGAACCCCGTAAATCCGTGTCGCTTCGCGACGACTGTTGCCGTCTCCTGCCTGTTTCTGGCCGCCACCGCCACGGCGTCCAACTCCGAATACCGGGCGGGCGAGACGCCCTATCTCGAACGCGAGGAGGTGCAGGAATTCATCGACGAACGGGCGGAGGCGGGATTCGATCGCGAATGGCTGGAAGAACTGTTCGAGGAGGCGCAGCCGCGCCAGGACATCATCGACAGCATCTCCAGCCCCGCCGAGGCCCTGCCGTGGAAGGACTATCGACCGATCTTCGTGAATGATCGCCGGGTCCGCCGCGGGCGCGAGTTCATGGAAGAGCAGGCCGAGTGGCTGAAACGCGCCGAGGAACGCTTCGGTGTCGAGCCGGAAATGATCACCGCGATCATCGGCATCGAGACCGATTACGGACGCAACACCGGCAGCACCCGCGTGCTGGATGCGCTGGTGACCCTCGGGTTCGACTACCCGCCACGGGCGGCATTCTTCCGCAGCGAGCTGGGCCATCTGCTGGAGCTGGCGGAGGAGGAGGATCTGGAGATCCTTGATCTGCATGGCTCCTACGCCGGAGCGATGGGTTACGGCCAGTTCATCTCCTCCAGCTACCGTCATTACGCGGTGGATTTCGATGACTCCGGGCGGCGCGATCTGCTGAATTCCTGGCCCGACGCGATCGGCAGCGTGGCGAACTACTTCGCCGAGCATGACTGGCGCTGGGGGCAGCCGGTGGTGGCCCGCGCCGAGGTCGACGACCATCCGGAAGAACTGGTCGAGCAGGGCTATACCGCGCGCTTCGACCTGGACGAGCTGGCCGAGCACGGCGTGCGTCCGGCCGAAGGCGAAACGGTCGACCCGGACGGTGATTATTCGCTGGTGTATCTGGAGGCCGACGAGGGCGATGTCTATTATCTGGGGTATCCGAATTTCTACGTGATCACGCGATACAACCGGAGTCCGCTGTATGCGATGGCCGCCCATGAGCTGGCGCAGGCGCTGTACGACTGACGGGCGTGCGATCGGCGGGGCCGCCCTGCCGGTTGCGCTGCTGGCCGGTATGATCCTTGCCGGTTGCTCGGGTACGCCCGAGCGCGACCGCCCGCTGGGGGACGCCGCCCATGACAGCTATCCCGATCCCGACGAAGTACCGCGGGATCTGGCACTCCTGCCGGATGCCGAACCCACCGACGAGCCGCCCAGTCGTTACGGCAATCCGGCCGAGTACGAGGTGTTCGGTCAGCGCTACGTGACGCTGTCTTCTTCCGAAGGTTTCCAGGAGGAGGGGATGGCGTCATGGTACGGAACGAAGTTTCACGGCCGCCGGACCTCCAGTGGCGAGCCCTATGACATGTACGCCATGACCGCGGCGCACAAGAAGCTGCCGCTGCCCAGCTTCGTCGAGGTGACCCATCTGGAGAACGGGAAGCAGGTGGTGGTCCGGGTGAACGACCGAGGCCCGTTCGTGGATGACCGCATCATCGATCTGTCCTATGCCGCGGCCCATCGTCTGGGCATGACCGATGCGGGCGTGGCGCCGGTGCGTATCCGCGCGGTTGGCCCCGGGGACGTGAACGGCGAGGCGCGTACGGCCGAACGCGATCGCAAGGGTGCCGACACCCTCGCGGAGCCGGAGCCGCTGGCGGTGGACGCGAATGACCCGGACGCAACGCGGGAGATGGCCGGGACGGTCGACGGCGACGGGGCGTACAACGGTGACCCGGGGTCCGGAAAGGGGGGCAGCCAGGAGCCCGCGCGCTATATCCAGGTAGGCGCCTTCGGTGAACGGATGACGGCCGAGCGCCTGCGCGAAAGCCTGCGGGCGGACGGATTCCGGGTGGCCGAACTTGGTCGCGTGGAGACCGCCGGCGGCGAGGAGCTGCACCGCGTGCGGGTGGGCCCGCTGCACGGCGAGGACACCGTGCGCGACACGGCCCGGCGGCTGGAGGCGGTGGCGCCCGGGGATTTCCGTATCGTGACCGATTGAGAACCCGGACGGCGTGCCGGTCTGGTATCTTTGGCAACCTTCGGTGTCCGGCCGCCGTGTGCGCCCGCAAGCCCCCGGTCCTCATTCATGGAGACTCCTTCGGTTCATGAAGTCATTACTTCGCAATTCCCTGATCACCGTCAGTTTTCTGCTGTTCCTGCCCGTGGCGGCCAGCGCCGTGGAACTGGAACTGCCACGCGCCGGAACCGGGCCTTCGGCGCCCGGCAGCATCCCTTCGCCGCCATCGGACATCACCGCGGCCAGCTATGTGCTGAAGGACTTCGAATCCGGTGTGGCCCTGGCGGAGCGCGATCCGTCCGCGCGGCGCGAGCCGGCGAGCCTGACCAAGCTGATGACGGCCTACGTGGTGTTCGGCGAGATCCGGGACGGCCGACTGTCACTGGAGGAAGAAGTCACCATCAGCGAGCGGGCCTGGCGTACCGGGATGGAGGGCGCTTCGCGGATGTTCATCGAGGTCGGCGAGGAAGTCCGGGTCGAGGATCTGCTGCGCGGCATGATCATCCAGTCCGGTAACGACGCCTCCACCGCGCTGGCCGAACGCGTGGCCGGCTCGCAGGGTGCCTTCGTGGACATGATGAACAACCAGGCCCGGCGCCTGGGCATGCAGGATTCCTACTTTGCCAACCCCCACGGGTTGCCGGAAGAGGAGTCGCAGTACACCACGGCGGCCGACATGGCGACCCTGGCGCGGGCCCTGATCCGGGAATTCCCGGATCTGTACAACCTGTATTCCGAGCGCTCGTTCGAATACGCCGGCATCGAACAGAACAACCGCAACCTCCTGCTATGGCGCGATGCCGGTTTCGACGGCCTGAAGACCGGCTGGACCTCGGCGGCGGGCTACAACCTGGTCTCCTCCGCCGAACGCAACGATCGTCGTCTGGTGGCGGTGGTGATGGGCATCGACGCCCCCGACCATTCGACTGGAGGTACGCGCCGCGCGAACGAATCCCAGGCACTGGTGAACTGGGGCATGCGCTTTACCGAAACCCGGCGCTTGTTCGGTGCCGGCGAGGCCCTGGGCATGCCGCGGGTCTACAAGGGGAGCGAACAGGAGGCACCGGTCGGCCTGGCGGAGGATTTCTGGGTGGTGATTCCGCCCGGCGAGGGGGATGACCTGTCGGCTTCCATGGAGATCGACCATCCGCTGGAAGCGCCGCTGCGCGAAGGGGCCCGGGTCGGGCGTGTGGTTGCGACCCTCGACGGCGAAGCCGTCCACGAACAGCCCCTGGTCGTACTGCAGGAGATCGAGACCGGCGGGTTCATCCGCCGTGGCTGGGACAGCGCGGCGTTGTGGGTGCAGTCGGTGTGGCCGTTCTGAGGCGGACATGAGCATTGCCCTGTTCAATGGCGAATTCCTGCCGCTGGAGGAAGTCCGGATCTCCCCGCTGGATCGCGGCTTCCTGTTCGGCGATTCGGTGTATGAGGTCATCCCCAGTTACGCGGGCCGGTTCTTCCTGCTGGACGCGCATCTGGACCGTCTCGCGCGGTCGCTGGCGGCCATTCGTCTGCCGAACCCCTTCGGCCGCGAACAATGGGAACGTCATCTGGGCGATCTGCTCCGCCACAACGGCGCGGAACCGGCGGACGGGTCGACGCCGCCGGATCTGGGACTCTATCTGCAGGTGACCCGCGGGGTGGCCCCGCGGGATCACGCCTTCCCGGATGTCTCCGAACCCACGGTACTGGGGATGGTCAGCCCCATCCGTCCGCTGGGCCCGGCGGTGCGCGAGGCGGGCGTGAGCGCGGTGACCCGCACCGACGAGCGCTGGGGTCGCTGCGACATCAAGGCCACCACCCTGCTGGCCAACGTGCTCGCGCGTCAGGAGGCCGTGGAATCCGACGCGGTGGAGGCGCTGCTGTTGCGCAATGGTCGGCTGACCGAGGGAGCCGCCAGCAACGCGTTCGTGGTGCGCGACGGGACGCTGGTGACACCGCCACTGGACAGCGGGATGCTGGCAGGGGTGACACGCGATTTCGTGCTCGGGCTCGCCCGGGGCGAGGGTGTGCCCGTGGAGGAGCGGGGCGTGACCGCCGCGGAACTGCGGGCGGCCGACGAGGTCTGGCTCAGCAGTTCCACCCGCGAATTGCTGCCGGTGACCCGTATCGACGGTGAACTGGTGGGTTCCGGCCGGCCGGGTCCTCTGTGGGCGCGGCTGCACGCCGCCTACCAGGCCGCCAAACCCGGTGCCGCGCGTCGACAGTCGGAGGCCATGAATAATGAGTGACGAAGAAGAACGCGAGACCCTGATCGAATTCCCCTGCCGCTTCCCGATCAAGATCATGGGGGACTCTCACCCCGAATTGATGGAAGCGGTGGAATCCTGCGTGAACGACCACGTGGACGAGCCCGGGGATGCGGTGATCCAGCAGCGAGCATCCAGTGGCGGGCGCTTTGTCGGGATCACCGTGACCATCACCGCCACCAGTCAGCTGCAGCTGGACAATCTCTACCGGGCCCTGGGGCAGTGCAACCGGGTACGGATGATCCTCTGAATACGCTGCGGGTTCATCGTCTGGGCGAACAGCCCTACTTGCCGGTATGGCGGGCGATGCGCCTGCATGCGGCGGAGCGCGGGCCGCACACGCCCGATCAGCTGTGGTGCGTGCAGCACCCGCCGGTCTATACCCAGGGGCGCAACGGCCGTGCCGAACACCTGCTCGATCCCGGCGTGGTGCCGGTGATCGCGATCGACCGCGGCGGACAGGTGACCTGGCACGGGCCGGGGCAGCTGGTGGTGTATACCCTGCTGGACCTGCGACGCCGCGGGCTGGGGGTGCGGGCGCTGGTGGAGCGCCTGGAACAGGCAGTGATCGATGCCCTGGGAGAATGGGGCATCGTCGCGGGCCGCCGCGAGGGCGCGCCCGGGGTCTACACGGGCGATGCGAAGATCGCTGCACTGGGCCTGCGCGTGCGCCACGGGGTCAGCATCCACGGGCTGGCGCTCAACGTGGATCCGGCCCTGTCGGCCTTTGGCCGTATTCATCCCTGTGGTTATGCCGGACTGGCGACGACCTCGGTGGCTGCGGAGGGGAGACCCGCGAACCCCGAGCGGGTGCGGCGCGTGCTCCTGCGGGCGCTGGCCGTGCAGCTGGCCACCGGGGGGCAGGAAACGCCGTCGGCCTGCGAGGAGGTGCCGACGCTGCCCCCGGAACTGCTGCGCTGCCTGGCGCGGCCGCTGGCTCCGGTGGCCTGAACGCCGCCGGGTGGGCGGCGATTCAGCGGGGTGTTCAGACGGCTTCGGTTTCTTCGGTAACGCCCTGCGCCTGCAGGTCGGCGTGGTAGGAAGAGCGGACCATGGGGCCGCTGGCCACCTGCCGGAAGCCCATCTCGCGGGCGCGCTCGCCAAGCTCGTCGAACTCGTCCGGCGTGAGGAAGCGGGTGACCGGCAGGTGGTGCCGCGAGGGCTGCAGATACTGGCCGAGGGTCAGCATGTCGCATCCATGGTCGCGCAGATCCTGCAGGACCTGCAGCAGTTCGTCGCGTTCCTCGCCCAGACCCAGCATCAGCCCGGACTTGGTGGGGACGCCCGGATGCTGCTCCCGGAAACGACGAAGCAGGTCCAGCGACCACTGGTAATCGGCGCCCGGGCGCGCCTCGCGGTACAGTCGCGGCACGGTCTCGAGGTTGTGGTTGAAGACGTCCGGCGGGGCCTGGCGCATGATCTCCAGCGCGCGATCCATGCGCCCGCGGAAGTCGGGGACCAGGACTTCGATCTTCGTTTGCGGGGTGCGGCTGCGGATCTCGCGGATGCAGTCGACGAAGTGGCCGGCGCCGCCGTCACGCAGGTCGTCGCGGTCCACGGAGGTGATCACCACGTACTTCAGGCCGAGGACCTCGATGGTCTCGGCCAGATGGCGGGGTTCTTCCGGGTCCAGGGGGTCCGGGCGGCCGTGGGCCACGTCGCAGAATGGACAGCGCCGGGTGCAGACCTCGCCCATGATCATGAACGTGGCCGTGCCATGGTTGAAGCACTCGCCGAGGTTGGGGCAGCTGGCCTCTTCGCACACGGTGACCAGCTTCTGCTCGCGCAGGATGCCCTTGATGCGCTGGACCTCGGGGCGCGCCTGGCTCTGCGCGCGGATCCATGAGGGCTTGCGCTGCGGTTTCGTGGTCGGATTGATCTTCACCGGGATGCGCGAGACCTTGTCGGCGGCGCGCTGTTTCTCCCCGGGTTGCGGACGGTTCGTTGCGGTCATGGTTCGGTTCCTGCCGGTTGACGCCTCAGGCGAGTTCCTGCATGAGGGCTTCGATCTTCGGCCGTGCCTTCTCCACCGCGGCCAGTTCACCGTTTTCGTCCAGCGTGAAGCCGAGCCGCCGGATGGCCTGGAGGTTTTCCAGCGGGATGGCCCGGGCGCGTTCCACCTCGGAGGCGTCGCGCAGACAGGCGTTGCGCGCGATGCGCACGATGTCGGTCAGGGGCGCAGCATCGGGCTGTTCCGGCCCGCCGGAGTCACGGATGGCCGCCATGATATCGGAGGCGAGTCCCCATTGCTGGGCAACCAGCTCGCCGGTCATGGATTCCAGGCGCTGAATGACGTGTTCCACCTCGACGGCATCCGGCCGCTCTTCGCGCGAGGCGATCTCGCCGAGGATCGGGAGGGCGCCGACCCGGTGCAGCAGGCCGGCGAGCAGCGCACGGTGACGATCGGCTGCACCGGATTCATCCGCCAGTACGAAGGCGATGGCGGAGATGCGCGTGGACTGACGCCACAGTTGCTCCATCAGGGTCCGGTACGGGCTCTGCCGGTCGATGAACACCTGCTGGGCGGCCAGTGCGAGCACCAGCTGGCGCGTGCGTTCGAGGCCCAGACGCGCGATCGCATCGCCGAGGCGCGTGATCTCGCGCCGTGAACCCATGGCCGGGCTGTTCGCGACCGAAAGCAGGCGGGCCGCGGTGCTGGGGTCGCGTTCGACGATCTCGGTGACCCGGCGGAACTCGATATCGGGGTCGTCGATGGCTTCCTGCAGGTGCAGGGCCACGTCCGGAAGCTGCGGCAGGGCCAGTTCGCCGGTCTGGGCCTTGTGGAAAAGGGTGGCCAGCAGTTCGCCTTCCTGCGCCGTGAGGTCGACTTCACCGACCTCCATGGCGTCGCCGACGCAATTGAGCTGGGTTTCGTAGACGTTGCGGTCGAAGCGGACCAGCGTGCTTGGGCGGGCGGCAACGGCGTGGGTACGGTAGTCGTGGGGGGCGAACAGGGGCTCCAGCGCGGCCGGTTCGTCATCCTCCACGGTGTGCGCCTTGTCGCCATGCGCCAGGACCATGCGGCCCTTCAACAGGAACAGCAGGTGGCGGTATTCCTCGCGCGCATACACCTTCTGCCCGGGCTTGAGTTCGACCATCCGGGCATGGCGGATCAGTTCGCGGCGGCCGCTTTCGCCGAGGTCGGCGAACGGCTTCAGCCGCGGGACGACGGGGTCGAGGGTGAGGGCTTCATGCATTGAACAGGAGCTTCAGTTCGTTCAGGTCGTCGTTGCGTTCCTCGAGGAACGGGATGGGATCGCCCGGCGCGGGCGGGTCGATGCCCAGCACCTCGAACGCCGCGACCTCACGGGCGTCCGGATGGGGCTTGCCGCTGTAATGCAGGGCGGCCCATTCGGCGACGATGCCGACGCTGGCGTAGTCCGGCTGTTCGGCGCGGTAGGACCAGTCGTACGCGTGTTCGGCCACCGCCACCAGGTCCTGGCCCAGATCCCAGTAGTTGATGACCAGGACCCCGGCGAGGTTGCGCAGGCGCTCGATCAGCATTCCGAGACGCTCGGCGCCGGGGTTCTCCTCGCGCATCTCGGCGAACTGGATGATGGGCACCGCGCCGATCCCGGCCACCAGTCCGCCCAGCAGGGCCCGCTCCCGGTCGAGCAGGCGCAGCGAGTCGGCGATCAGGTAGGCGAACGCGGAGTTCAGCACGCCTTCGCTCCACACCTCGGCCATGGCCTCGCGGGTGGCCGCGTGCTTCGCCTTGAAGGTCTGGCGCAGGGCCATGTTCATCGCCAGCATGCGGGTGTTGCGAAAGCCCAGACGGGTGACCGCTTCACGCACCGACTGGATCTGCTGGGCGCCGCGGAACAGTGGACTGTTGGTGGCGTGCAGCAGGGCGCCGGCAATGGTTCCGTCACGCTGGATGACCTCGGTGAGGTCGTCCATGCTGGCTTCGGGGTCGTTGGTCAGTTCCTGGATGCGCAGCGCGACCTCCGGCATGGTCGGCAGCTCCAGGCGATTGCTGGTGATCAGGTCGTAGAGCTCGCTGAAAAACGCGCCCTCGGTGTCGTCCAGCTCGGTGTCGCTGACCACCACGGAAGATGAATACGCCCTTTCCAGGGCGGCCTTGGGCAGCGCGAGGATGCGGCAGGGCTGTTCGGTGAGGACGAAGTCCTGATGCCCGGGGCTGCCCTCGAACAGTTCGACCGGGACGTCGCCATCCTCGCCATCGAGGCGGATGCGCTCGGGGGTACCGCCGACCACGCGCACCAGCTGGCCGCTCAGCAGGAACAGGTGGTGTTCGCTGGCCGCATCGGGTCGCAGGCGCCTGCCGGCGGCTTCATCGAGGATTTCGCACTGGGCTGCGACTTCGTCACGGGCGCCTTGCGACAGTCCGGAGGTCGGGTCCAGTTGCTCGAGCAGCGGGCTGATCGTCGGGGTGTCCATGGGCAGGCCTGAAATCCGTGCGGTTTCCGAACAAATTCGGAGTGTACCATCGTTTTTTACGTCTGCCGTGAGATGAGCGTTAGTCGCGGCTCAGGTGCCGCGCGCTCGTCCGGTCAGGCGGCCACCGGCGTCGATCAGGCCATGCTGCTGCAGGAACCGGCGCGCATCGTCCGCGTCCTCGCGGAACCAGGCCGCGGTGCTCCCGAGACGGAAGCTGTAACCCCAGGCGTCCATGTCGCGCATCAGCCGCTCGCGGCCGACACCGGGCAGGGCGTCGGCCAGCAGGATCTGCAGATAGCACACACCGCATTCCTCGAGGTCGTCGCCGCCGGCATTGGTGTGCAGGGTGGCGCGGCGCGCAGGGTCCATGCACAGGGTATGTCCGGCCTCGTGCAGGGCCGAATGGACCGGCGTGTCCGGGCGGACGTGCACCTGCAGGCCGACGATGCCGGCTTCCGGTTCGCCCCACCAGGAGCCGGGCAGCGCGGCCCCCGCCGGATGCAGAATCAGCTCGAGGCCGTAGCCCTCGAGCAGGGCGGCGAGTGCCCCGGCCTGCTGCGGGTCGCCGCAATACAGGATCTCGTCTTCGGACGCGGTGTTCATGTATCGGCGTCGTGGTCCAGCCCGCGCTGGTGGCGTGCGGCCCGCCGCGGGCACTCTTCGGGGTGGTCGCGGCACCAGCGGTCGACCCGCTCGGTCAGGTCATCCTGAAAGCACAGCAGGTAGAAGCGCGCCTGTTCCCGGTTGACGATCTCCGGGCGCCCGAGGGCGTCGACCACGCCGGTGCGCAGCGCGGCGATGATCGCGTTCGCGGCCTTTTTCTGCGGCCAGGAAGTGATCTCCCGCCAGGCCTGCGGTTCGAAGTACAGGCGCAGCAGGTCGGGCCGGGTGGTCAGCAGCATGCGCGTGACATTGCGCAGCGTGGTTTCCGCCTCGGCCCAGTCTTCCACCAGGCCGCCCTCCAGCAGGCGCTGGATCTCCTCGCGACCCTTGGGTGACAGCATGACGGCGACGCTGGCCGTTCAGCCTTCCGCCTCGGCTTCCTCCGGCGTCAGGGCAACAATCGACAGGGCGTGCAGTTCGCCGCTGTCGATCTGCTCGCGTACGGTGGCGTAGACGGTCTGGTGTTTCTTCACGCGGGACATGCCCTCGAACTGCGGGCTGATGACCCGCGCCTCGAACTTGCCTTCACCCCCGGTCACTTCGACCGACCGGGCATCGGGCAGGCCCGCGCGGATGAGTTCGGCGACCTGACTGGCTTCCATGGGGATTCTCCTGATTGAATGCACTGTCGGCACGGGATTCGGACCGCGATGATAGCGGTCGCCCGCGGACGACAGAAGAGCCCCCGCATGCGGGGGGAGACCCGGGACCCGGAGCGGCGGAACTTGTGCCCGCGCGCAGGGCTCCACCGGAGATGGAAACGTTGCGTGGCGCAGGGTGACGGGAAAAGCCAGCACTCGAGGTGTCGGTGGTTGGTCACGCGCTCATGACACGGGCTAGTATTTCAGGAACTCCTAATACACGTCGGAGGACACGACATGATCTTCAAGCAGCTGTTCGAACCCGAATCCTCGACCTACACCTATCTCCTGTCCTGCCCGGATACCGGCAAGACGGCCCTGATCGACCCGGTCCTGGAGACCGTGGATCGCGATCTGGAGGTCCTGCAGCACATGGGCCTGAGCCTGGACTATGCGGTCGAGACCCATATTCATGCGGACCACATCACCGGCGGCAAGATGCTGCGCGAGAAGACCGGCTGTCAGCTGGCCGGCCCGGCGCTGGACGAGCTGCCCTGCCGCGACGTCGGCATCCGCGAAGGCGAGCCCTTCCGCGTGGGCAACCTGGTGGTGAACCCGCTGTTCACTCCGGGGCACACCGATACCCACCATGCATATCTGCTGGATCACGTGGGGCTGAAGATGCTGTTCTCCGGGGATGCGCTGCTGATCGAGGCCTGCGGCCGTACCGACTTCCAGTCGGGGGATCCGCATACCCTGTATCAGTCGATCCACGACAAGTTCTTCACCCTGCCGGACGAGACCCTGGTCTACCCCGGGCACGACTACGAGGAACGCCAGATCACGACCATTGGGCAGGAAAAGATGCGCAACCCGCGTCTGGGCAAGGACAAGCCCGAGGAAGAGTTCGTGAAGATCATGAACGAGATGGATCTGCCCTATCCGAAGAAGATCGACTGGGCGCTGCCCGGCAACGAGGGCTGCGGCATCTGCCCGGACAACATGCCGGAGGACAAGAAGCACCTGTGCGATCCGGACGCCCAGGGCTGAGCCCCTGAGCCACGGCAGACGGCGTCCGCGGTGATGATCCGCGGGCGCCACTGGTCCGAGCCGTTTTTCGACCCGGCCGTGGGGGCTGTGCGCTCCGACGGCCGGGTTTTCTTTCGGTGGCAGCGGCGCGACAGTGCTACACTGTGCGTTTTCGTTGTGACCTTCGCGATCGCCGCATCGCGACGCAAAAGGGAAGACCCCATGCACGAGATCGAGACCCTGGAAGGGAAGTTTACCGACGCCGGCGGGCGCCGTTTCGGCCTGCTGCTGGCGCGCTTCAACAGCCTGGTGGTGGAACGTCTGCTGGAAGGCGCGGTGGACACCCTGCGCCGGCATGGCGTGGCGGATGACAACATGACCATCGCCCGGGTCCCCGGGGCCTTCGAACTGCCGCTGGCGGCCCGCACCATGGCGGGCTCCGGTCGTTACGACGCCATCATCGCTCTCGGCTGCGTGATCCGCGGGTCCACGCCGCATTTCGACTATGTGGCGGGCGAGGCCGCCAAGGGGCTGGCCCAGGTGCAGATGGAGGCCGACCTGCCGATCAGCTTCGGCGTGCTGACCACCGATTCCATCGAACAGGCCATCGAACGCGCCGGGACCAAGGCGGGCAACAAGGGGGCGGATGCCGCCATGGGGGCCATCGAAATGGTCAGCCTGATGCCGCGCCTGCGTACCGGCGCCTGAGCGGGATGCCGTGAACGCCGTGACTGAATCCAGCAACTCCGGTTCTCCCGACCGCCCCCCGCGCGAACAGACCCGCGCCGACAAGGGCGGGCGCAAGCAGCGGCCGCGCAGCACGCCCGAGCAGCGCGCGCGGCACGCGCGCTCGGTCGCGCGCCGCCGCGCGATGCAGGCGCTCTACTCCTGGCAGCTGACCGGGGACGATCCGAAGAACATCCTGCTCGCGTTCCGCGAGGAGGACGAACACGCCAAGGCGGATCCGGAATACTTCCGCGAGATCCTGATGGGCGTGACCCGGGCGCACCAGGAACTGGACGCACGCATGCAGCCCTGGCTGGGGCGCGAACTGGATCAGCTCGATCCGGTGGAACACGCGCTGCTGTGGATCGGCCAGTGGGAACTGGCCGAGCGCATCGAGCTGCCCTATCGGGTGGTGATCAACGAGGCGGTGGAGCTGGCCAAGCGCTTCGGCGCCGAGCAGTCCCACCGCTACGTCAACGGCGTGCTGGATCGTCTGGCTGCCGAGCTGCGCAGCGCCGAGATCCGTCGCTGAGGCGGATCCTCCACCGTCCGGTGCGCGGCGCATGGCGTCCCCGTCCCTGTCCGAATTCGATCTGATCCGGCGCTACTTCCGGCCGGCCGGCCCCTCCGGGGATCCGGTCGCGGACGCGCGCGTGGTCCTCGGCGTGGGCGATGACGCCGCGTTGCTGCGCCCGGATGCCGGCCACGAGGTGGTCGTCAGTACCGACACCGTGGTGGAGGGGCGGCATTTCTTTCCCGACCACCCACCGGCGAGCCTGGGGCACAAGGCCCTGGCCGCGAGTCTCAGCGACCTGGCGGCGATGGGTGCGGAGCCGCTGGGCGTACTGCTTTCGCTGGCGGTTCCGCAGGCCGAAGATGCGTGGCTGAGGCCCTTCAGCGAGGGATTCCTGCGGCTGGCGCGGGAAACGCGCGCTCCGCTGGTGGGGGGGGACACCGTGCGCGGGCCATGTTCCGCGGGGGTCACCGTGCTCGGCCAGGTGCCCGCGGGATGCGCGCTGCGTCGCGACGGGGCGCGCTCCGGGGACCGGCTGGTGGTGACCGGCGAGCTGGGGGGCGCCGCGGCCGGGCTGGCGGCCGAGACCCGACGCCGCGAGCAGGGGGCGGGGCCGCCGGACGCCAGCGCCGCGGTCGTTCGACGACTCTTCTGGCCGCAGCCCCGGCTGGCGGCGGGGCTGGCCCTGCGCGGACATGCGCACGCGGCCATCGATCTGTCGGACGGACTGCTCGCGGACCTGGGGCATATTTGCGCCGCCTCCGGCTGCGGGGCCCGCGTCGACTGGCCGGCGGTGCCGCTGGATCCGGCACTCGCCGGGGCGGATGCGGCGCTGGCGCGGGAATGCGCCCTGGGCGGGGGCGATGACTACGAACTGCTGCTGGCGGTGCCTCAGGAGGTGGAGCTGGCACCGCTGGCGGAGGCCGCCGGCGTCGCGCTCCACGTGGTCGGGGAGTTCACCACCGGCGACGCCATCCGCGTGGTGGATGCCACCGGCGCCCCTCTGGACGCGGGGCGTTCGGGGCACGATCATTTCGCGGACTGACTGAACAACGAGACGAGGGCCGGACTGCATGGTTCCAGGGATGACGAAAACGACGATGCCGTCGGCACGCACCGTGTTCGGCGACCCCATCCATCTGCTGGCCTTCGGCTTCGGCTCCGGGCTGTCGCGCTGGGCCCCCGGCACTACGGGTTCGCTGGCCGCCCTGGTGCTGTATTTCGCGATCATGAACTTCCCCGAGTGGGCCTATCTGGCGATCACCGTGATCGTGACCATGGCCGGGTTCCACATCTGCGGGGAGAGCGCACGGCGCCTGGGCGTGCACGACCATTCCGGGATCGTGTGGGACGAGTGGGCGGGGATGCTGGTGACCCTGGCCTTCATCCCGCCCGGGATCACCCTGGCGGGTGACGCCGCCGGGCTGGTCTGGGTCGCGCTGGGTTTCTTCCTGTTCCGCCTGTTCGACATCCTCAAGCCCTGGCCGGCGCGCTATTTCGACGAGAAGTGGCACGACGGCACCGGGATCGTGATGGATGACGTGGTGGCCGGGCTGTATGCGGGCCTCGCCCTGATGCTGATCGTGCTGGCGGCGCAGCAGACCGGGCTGGCGGTGGGCACGCCGCCGGCCTGATTCAGCGGGCGGCGCGGCTTACAGCGTCACCGTGACGCCTTCGCGGGCGAGCTGGATGGCCGGTTCGTCCGCGGGGTCCGGCGGCGGGTTGCGTTCCAGGGCTTCGGCGAAAATGCGTTCGAGTTCGTCGTCGTCGCGCGTCGGTTCGTGGTGGGTCAGCCACACCTGCCGTACCCCGGCCTCGCGCGCGGCCCGGATGCTGGTGTCGTAGGTGCCGTGGCCCCAGCCCGTGCGGCGCCGATATTCCTCGGGCGTGTAGGCGGTGTCGATGATCAGGGCATCGGCGCCGCGGAAGAAATCGATGATCGCCGCCCGGCGTTCCTGCACCATCGCTTCGTATTCCGCATGGCCGTCCTCGCCCGGGGGATGGATGTTGTACGGCCATTCGTGGTCGCCGGTGAACACCAGCGTTCGCCCTCCGGACTCCAGACGGTAGGCGAAGTTGAGTACCGGATGGCCCATGATCATGGGCGTGACGGTCACGCTGCCCACCTGCGTGGCCTGACCTTCGTGCAGGGTGGCGTACTCCATGCTGGCCGCCAGTTCGTTGTCGCGCACCGGGAAGAACGCGTAGTCCATCTGCCGTGCGAGGACCTCGTGGATGTCGCGCTGGTTGACCGGGTCCGCCGCTCCGTGGATCCGGATGCGGTTTCCCGCCACGAAGATCGGGATGAAGAAGGGCAGCCCCTGGATGTGGTCCCAGTGGGTGTGGGTGATGAAGATGCTGGCCTCCAGCGGCATGTCCGCCTGCAGCTGCCGGGCCAGCTGGAAGATGCCGGTACCGGCGTCGAGGATGATCAGCTCGTCGTCGGCGCCGCGCACCTCGATGCAGGTGGTGTTGCCGCCGTAGCGCACGGTCTGCGGGCCGGGAACGGGGATCGAACCGCGCACGCCCCAGAAGGTGAATTTCATCGACCGTCCTCCTCGCTCTGCATGAACAGGCGGGTGGCTTCCAGCTCCGCGCCCGGGTCGTCCAGGGCTTCCGTCAATTCCGCAAGATCGGCGCCGAAACGCTCGCGAATCGGTCGCGGGAAGGGTTCGATCACCGGATTGCCGGAATCGCCAAAGTCCAGGTGACGCACGATCTGGTTGGCCGCGAACACCGTGTCGCGCAGCAGGCTCCAGTCGCCGTCGCGATCCGGCGCGTGATGGTAGCGGATCGCCCCGGCCAGCGTGGCGGGCAGGCCCCAGTGTTCGATCAGCAGACCGCCCAGTTCGGCATGATCCACCTCCAGGCGCCGGGCCTCTTCCCGATGCAGCGGTACAGGACCGGCGGCCGCGGCCGCGAGGACCGGAGCGTAATCCTCGCCGGCGTGTCGGATCAGCACGATCTTGCCGAAATCATGCAGCAGGCCGGCGACAAAATGGTCGGTGTTCTCGCTCTCCGGCACCCCCAGGCGCCGCGCCAGCAGGCGCGCGATGGTGGCCACGCCCAGCGAGTGCTCGAGAAAGCGGCCGGTGTCCATGCCGGCATCGTTGCGCGCCGGCAGCATGCCCACCGCCGCGATGCTGAGCGCCAGGTTGCGCAGGGTGTTGAATCCGGTGATCACCAGGGCCTGGCGCACCGAGCTGACCGGGCGCGCCAGGCCGAACCACGGTGAATTGACCAGCTTGAGGACGCGCACCGTGATCACCGGATCGCGTTCCAGTGCCGCGACCAGCTCACCGGGCGAGCTGTCGGGGTTGGCGGTCAGCTCGAGGATGCGCTGCACCGATGCGGGGAATCCTGGCATGCGGTCGATCAGCCGGGTATAGCGCTTCAGGCATTCATCCCGGGCCATGGTCTGTTCTCCTCGCATTCCTGTAGCGGGTCATTTGCTCTCGCGGGTCCAGCTGCCGTCCCAGTCGGGGGGCGGTGGCTCGCGCCGCAGGTGCTCGATGCGGTCGAGGTACAGCCGGTAGAGTCCGACTCCGGGGTACGCCCCGGTCAGCCGCCGGAAGGCTTTCTCCGCCGCATCCAGATCCGCTGACCGGAATGCGTCCAGGGCCTGCGCCAGCGAATCCAGTTCGGCCTGCAGCTCGGGCGTGTGCTCCGAGGACCGGCAGACCGGCTCGAACACCCGTACCGGCCGGTCGCGTCCCTTGACCCGCACGCGGTCCAGCTCGCGCCAGACGAAGCGTTCGCCGGTCAGTTCCCGGGTGCGCTCGCCGACCACGATCCCGACTCCATAATACTTGCTGCTGCCCTCCAGGCGTGAGGCGAGGTTCACGGCATCGCCCAGGACGGTGTAGGCGCGGCGGTACTCCGAACCCATGTCGCCCACGTTGACTACGCCGCTGTTGATGCCGACTCCGACATGGATCGCTGGCAGTCCCTGCGCGACGAAGGCCTCGCGCAGGCGCGCGGTCTCCGCCTGCATTGCCAGGGCCGCCTCGACCGCGTGGGTGGCGTGCTCGCGATCGTCCACGGGTGCGCCCCAGAACGCCATCACCATGTCGCCCACGTACTTGTCGATGGTACCCCGGTGTTCGGAGATCACCCGGGTCATGGGGGTGAAATAACGGTTCAGCAGCCGCTTGAGCTGGTCGGCTTCCAGCGATTCCGACAGACCGGTGAAGCCGCGGATGTCGGAAAACAGGATACTCAGCTCGCGCGAGCGGCCCTCGAAGTCGAAGGCCTCCGGATGCTCGCTCATCTGCTCCACCAGCGCGGGCGGCACGTACTGCCCGAACATCGCCTTCAGCCGGTGCCGGGTGCGCGCCTCGAACAGAAAGCCCCAGCCGAGATTGAACACCGCGATCAGCACCACCGCCAGCAACGGGGACGCCAGATCCAGCACCAGGCCATGCGCCGACCACAGCCACGTGGTGAACGCGAGCAGGACACCGCCGACGGCCAGGGACGCCGCAAGCTGGCGCAGCGGCGCCAGACGGGGCAGGACCAGGGCCAGCAGTCCGCCGGCCACCAGCAGCATGGTCAGGTTGGCGCCCGGGGCCCAGGCCGGTTCGGTGAGGAAGGCCTCGTCCAGCATCGCCGCGATCAGGTTGGCGTGGATCTCCACTCCGGGGAACACCGCATCCATCGGGGTCGCGCGCAGGTCGAACAGCCCCGGCGCCGTGGTCCCCACCAGCACGATCGCCCCGGGCGGGATGCGCTCCGCGGGGTCGTCTTCCAGCACCTGCCAGGCCGATACGTACGGAAAGCTTCCGGAGGGGCCGCGGTACGGCACCAGCATGCGGCCCCGGCCGTCGACCGGTACCGCCAGATGGTCGTCGAGGTGCAGCGCCTCCAGATGCTCGCGCCGGTCGATGGTCTCGGTGGTCAGGCGGGCCTCTTCCAGGAACAGGAACTGGCGCACCGTCTCCGTGGCCAGCGAGCCGTACAGCTCTCCGTCGATGCGTGCCAGCAGCGGGGCGCGGCGCAGGGTGCCGTCGGCGTCGGGGATCAGGCTGAAGAACCCGGCCGTCGCGGCCGTTTCGCGCAGCACCGGCAGCGGCGCGCTGTAGCCACTGGCCGGGGGCAGGGCCAGCGTCTCCACCGCAAGCGGTTCCGCCAGCGGCAACGGCTCGGGGAGGGCACCCGAACGCGAGCGCTCCCGCGCGTGGAAGACATAGCCCAGGACTACCTCGCGGTCCTCCAGGACCCGCGCGAGCCGGTGGTCACCATCGAGTTCCGGCGCCAGCCGGTCCAGCCGGGCCTGCAGCGCGGCGTCCTCCGGCAGGTGTTCACGGACGGCCTCGACCGGATTGCGCTCGGCCTCGGCGAACAGGATATCGAGTGCGATGACCCCGACCCCCGCCGCGTCGAGGCGTTCGACCAGCTCGGCAATGCGCCGGCGCGGCCAGGGCCACTGGCCCTCGCGTTCCAGCGAGGCCTCGTCGATGTCGACGATCACGATCGGGACCTCCGCCTCGGTGGCCTCGCGGGCGGGCGGATGCGCCTGCATGCGCAGGTCATAGACCAGCCGTTCGACCCGGTCCAGCGCCGGGGTCACCCCCGGGATCCCGGTCACCTGCGGCAGGGCCAGCAGCGCGACCAGGAGGCCCCCGAGGGCCGTCGCGAACCGGCGGGAGCGGGCGGGGCTCACTAGTCCTGTTCGAAGGCGATTACGCCGGTGTTCAAAAAGAGTGTCCCGTCCTGACGGAGCTCGAAACCGGCGATGGCGCCCTCCGCGTCGGAGCCGACGAAGCGGCCCCCCAGGCTGCCCTGGACGTTGGTACCAAACTCGAGCGGAATCCCGTCGCCGTGGAACTCCGCGATGTCGACCGGACCCCCGACCGTTTGCAGCAGTTCGCCACCCCCGAACTCCAGGGTGGCGTCAATCGTCGCGGCGCCGAAATCCACGTCCAGGAACCCCGCATCGATCACGAAGGAGGGACCGGTCTGCTCGATGCCCACATCCGAATAGGTTGCGGTGCCGGTGCCGGGCAGGTCGGATTGTGCGTGGATGATCTCGGTGGCCGTAATCCATGCGAAGCTGGCGGGACCCAGATTGTAGGGGGCATCGTTGAGTTGCTGTACGTCGGTATCCGACCATCGGCCCCAGGAAATCGATGCATCGCCGATCTCCGTGGTCCCGGTAGTACCGGTGCCGCCACTGTCGACCTCGAAGCTCTCGATGGTCGTATCCGGGTCGAGGAATGCCTCGCCCTGATCGGACTCCAGCCATTCCCGGTCATCGCCCAGGGTCACCGGCGAATCCAGGAAACTGCCGGCGTAGAAATCAGTGCCGATCTGGCCAACCAGGAAACCCTGAGCGTCGCTGTCTTCCTCCGGGACGGCGAAGAGTCCCGCGTCGGTGAAGATGTCGCGGTCGTGTTCCAGCAGGGCGGTCTCGCCGAAGCCGTCGTCCGCGGTGCGCGCCACCGGGCGGCCGGCTTCGCCCCAGCGGTCTTCCGACGGGCCCGGGGCCGCGCCCGGGTCCGTGGTAGCGGTCGGCTCGGGGTCGTCGGCCATGGCCCGGTCCACGTCGCCCTCGAAGGCGTCGAAGAAGAAATCCGGGAGTTCGTCGCCTTGCAGTGCCTGCGGGGCCGAATCCGGGTCGCGGATGTAGGCGGCATCGCGCGCGGTGCCTGCGGTGATCTCGACGCGCCCGTGCGGGTTCTCCACGTACAGCGCGCCTCGGCGAACATGCACGTACAGGTCGTCACCGCGGGTGAAGGCGTCGAAGGAGGTCCCGCGGATGCCGATGGTGCCGGCGCGGGTCTCGACCCGGTAGCCATCCCCGGCGACCGCGCCGGTGATGGTGCGCAGGCCGCCCTGCAGCAGGCGTTTGATGCTGCGGTCCGCGGCGTCGGGACCGGCTTCGGGGGCGTGTTCCAGGGTATCGATGTAGAGTTCGCTGGATTCGCTCAGGGACAGGATCTCCCCGTCGATCATGCGCAGCTGGGCACGCCCGCCCTCCGGTGTCTGCACGGTGTCGTGCACGTAGACTTCGGACCGCCGCGCCAGGTCGCGCGGGTCCTGGTCGCGGTACTCGGCGGTCACGCCGGTGGTGGCCACCAGCACGCGCCCGGCGTCCTCGCGTTCGGCTGCGCCGGCCACCGGCGGGCCGGCCAGGAGGAGGATGGCGGCCAGCATGGCCGGGATGGCCTGCGCGAACGGAATACGGAATCGGGACGGGTTCATGCTGGTCACCATTCGCGGCGCACGCCGGCGGTGACCTGCGTGCGGCGGTAAGAATAGAGATCGAGGCTGGAATCGTTGTCGGCGTGTTCCACGCTCAGTTCCAGCCGCCAGTCAGGAGCGGGATCCCAGGCCCAGCCCAGTCGGGCCCGGTTCAGCCGATCGCGGCGCCGGTCGAGGAACGCGGGGTCGTCTTCGCGGTGACGGCTGACGAGATGGTCCAGACGCAGGTCGATCCGGTGATGTTCGTCGACGGCCCAGCCCGCCCCCGCCTGCAGTCCCGCATAGCGGCGTCCGAAGTGCTCACCGCGCGAGCGGCGAGGGCGTTCTTCGCCCGCCAGCGTCCCGCCGAACACGCGCAGCCGGGGGTCCGGGCGCCAGCTGACACGGGCACCGACCGCGCCCCCGTCCACGTCGCGGGCGTTGCCGGGCTTGTGCTGGACCCGGCTGACCTGCCCGAACAGGGTGTACTCCAGCGGCCGACCCGGGCGCAGGGTCCATTCGGCGCCGGCCGTGGCCCGGGTGTTGCGGACATCGTCGTCGCGGCGGGTGTGACGCAGTTCCAGGGGCAGGGTCAGGCGCCAGCCGTCTCCGAGCAGTACCGGCCCGCCGCGCAGCCGGGCGGTGTAGCGGTCGAAGTCGCGTTCGGAATGATACCCGCGTCCTTCCAGGCCGCCCTGCAGGAACCAGCCCCGGCGGTCGCTCGTCTGGCGTTGGTGGGCGAAGCCGCCGTACAGCTCGAAGAAACGGTCGCTTTCGGGGTCGGGCAGCTGCAGGGGCAGCACGCCGAACAGGGCCACGTCGTCATCGGTGTGGGCGCCCACGTTGCTGTCGTGTCCCAGGCGCGCGCCCAGGTGCCAGCGGGTGACGGCATCGCGGACCGGCGCGGGACGCCCGGCCTCGCGCTCCTCGATCGCCGTCAGGAACCATTCGATGCGGCGGATCACCGTCGAGGGCGGTGGCGGGTCGCGTTCCAGGACGCGGCTGAAATGGCGGCGGGCGGCGATCGTGCTGCCCATGGCGAAATGCGCCCGGGCCAGCTCCAGGCGTGGCAGCGGGGCCCCGGGGTCGTGCATCAGCACACGCTCGAAGGCCAGCAGGGCATGGTCGGGTTCGCCGCTTTCCAGTGCGGCGATGCCGAACGCCAGGTCGAAGTCCGGATCGCCGGCATGGGCCTCGAACTGCTCCTGGCCGAGGGTGAAGGCGTCGGCGTGGTTGCCGGCCTCGTTCAGCTGTTCCAGCCGTTCAACGGGGCTGTCCTCCCGGGCCGAAGCAGACGAGACAGCCAGGCCGAACGCGGCGATCAGGACGAGGACCGGCAGATGCCTCCAGTGCCGACGGATTCGAGGGGGACGGGTAGTCGGGACGGACATGGCGCGATCTCCGTGCGCGGGGTTCAGGGACGCCGGATCCCGGGGAGGCGGTCGGTGTCGATCTCGTCAATCTGGCGCGGGTCGAGCTGCTGTTCGGCGTAGCGCCGATACACGCCCTCGTCGACGAACACCCGGAACAGGTCGGGGTCGAGATGGCCGTCCTCGACCATGCGTCCCATGATGGTCAGTGCCTGGGACAGGGGCATGGGTTTCTTGTACGGACGGTCGGGGGCGGTCAGCGCCTCGAACACATCGGCGATGCCCATGATGCGTGCCGGGATCGACAGCTGGTCGCGCGTGAGTCCGCGCGGATAGCCTCGCCCGTCCATGCGTTCGTGGTGGCCCAGGGCGTACTCCGGGACCCGCTGCAGGTGACGCGGGAAGGGGAGCTGTTCCAGCATCTGCATGCCCACGGTCATGTGGCCCTCCATGATGCCGCGTTCCTCGTCGTTGAGCGTGCCGCGCCGGACGCACAGATTGCGGACCTCGTTTGTGTCCAGCAATGGACGTTGCGTGCCGTCCAGCGCGGTCCAGCGGCGATGGGCGAGGGCCTCGATACGGGCGATGTCCTCGTCGGTCATGAATTCGCCACCGGTGTTGGAGCGGCGCAGGAATTCGAGGTCCTGGTTCAGGCCCTCGCGGCGTTCGGCGCTGGCGCGATCCACCTCCTGCAGGGCTTCGCTGCCGCCGGGCTGGCGGGCCAGGGCCTCGCGCAACTGCCGGATCTCGTGGTCGCGTGCGAGGATTTCGACCCGGTCGCCGATTCCGTCGATGCGGTCGAAGATACCTTCCAGTTTGGTCGACTTTTCCATCACGTGATGCGGCGTGACGACCTTGCCGCAGTCGTGCAGCCAGGCGGCGGTGCGCAGTTCGTAGAAGTCGTCGGGCCCGAACCGGAAATCGCGGACCGCGGGGTCGCCGGATTCGCTGGCGGCCTCGGCCAGCAGCAGGGTGGCCTCGGGGACCCGGCGGCAGTGCGCGCCGGTGGAGGGCGATTTGGCGTCGATGGCGGTGGCAATGACCTGGACGAAGTGGTCGAACAGTTCGCGCAGCTCGTCGATCAGGCGCTGGTTGGTGAGCGCCACCGCGGCCTGCGAGGCGAGTGACCGGGCAAGGTCCCGGTCCTGTTCGTCGAACGCCCGGATCTCGCCGTCCACGGTCTTGTTGAGCAGCTGCAGCGCCGCGATGACGTTGCCTTCGTGGTTGCGCAGGGGCACGGTCAGGACCGAGCGGGTGTGGTAGCCGGTGCGCTGGTCGAAGGCGCGCGTGCCGGAGAAGTCGAAGCCCTGTTCGCGGTAGGCATCGGCGATATTCGCCGTGCGGTCGTTGAGCACGGACCAGACGACCACCGCCTGGTCATTGGGACTGGCGTCCTCGCGATACAGCGGTACCGCCGGCAGCTGGCCGTCGACCGGCTCGCCGGTGCCGCCAAGGTGCAGGCCCAGGGTGTCGTTCTGCACCAGGGCGAATTCGAGCTCCTGGCGGTCGGAATCCAGCAGATAAACGGAGCCGGCGTCGGCACCGGTCAGGGCCCGGGCGTGGCTCAGGATCTGTTCCAGCAGCTGCGGCTTGTCGCGTTCGGCCGACAGTGCAATCCCGATCTCGTTGAGCCGGCGCACGCGTTCCAGCAGGTCGTCCCGGGCTTGCTCGTTGCTGTGCGTCATGGCGCCTTCCCCGCGGGGTGACTACCGGCCACACGCGCGATCCGCGTGCCCGGCAGGACTTCCCGCCATTCCCCCTTTGGCAGAATAATGGACCGGACCGGCGTGGCCGTCCAGAAAATCCGGAGGTGTACCCCCGTTGGGTGTTTGCCTAAACTTCGGCTTCCGCCACTCCCCCGGAAACCGCAGCGTGAAATTCTACCTCATAGACCGTCAGTTTTTCCGGCATCCGCAGCATTACCTGCAGCAGGTGGGCGTGGCATTCCTGGTGATCGCGGGGCTGGTGGCGGGACTGGGTATGGTCACCGAGGTGGTCGTGGTGGCGGCCATTGGTTCCAGCGCGTTCATTACCTTCGCGATGCCGCATTATCCGACCGCCACCGCCCGCCGGCTGATCGGCGGACACGTCCTCTGCATCGCAGTGGGGTGGCTGTGGTCGGTACCGTACGCCGCGGGCGTCTTCGGCAACGGTGATGCGGCCCTCGCGATGGCCGCCGGGGCCGCACTGGCGAGCGCCAGCCTGCTGATGCTGATCACCGACACCGCCCATCCGCCGGCGGCCGGCAACGCGATCGCGTTCGCCATCCTCGGGATGTCGCTCCCGCATGTGCTGTTCTCGGTGGTGGCGGTTCTGCTGCTGGCCCTGATCCGCTACATGCTGCGCGGCTGGCTGCGCAACCTGGTGTGACCCGCGCGGATCAGGCCTCGCGCGGCAGGTCGTGGCTGAGGGCCTCGGCACCCGGGTTGCCGATGATGCACTGGTCGACCTGGCGCAGGCTGCGGGCCACCCATTGCCGCCAGTCGGGGTCGCGGGCATGCCGTTCGACCTCGAGCAGCACCAGACGCTCCACGTTGGGATTGCCCTGTTCCCGCGCATCGGCGCGTGCCCGTTCCAGTTCCTGCCACCCCTCCGGATCTGCCCCGTGCGCGAGTTCCAGCAGGCTGCGGGCACGCTGGAGGCGGATGGTCGGCTGGAAACAGCGGTCACCGCGCTGCAGCGAGCTGGCCAGTGCCGCATCGGCGATCGTCAGGCATTCCTGCGGATCGGGGGCTCCGCGCCGGATCGCGTCCAGCAGGAACAGCCGGAACAGGGTGCTGACGCCGTCCATCACGCTGCGCATGATCTCCACCTGCTCGCGGATGATGTCCACGGCCTGGTCATCGCCCAGTCGGGTGCGCGCCCAGGCGGATACCGCGACGGCCCCGGTGCGCCACAGCGGGTAGTCGTAGGCCTCGGCGATGTCGTGGGCCTTGCGCGAGGCCGCCAGTGTTTCGTGCGGGCGGTCGGCGAAGAAGCCGAGGGCCGAGCGAAAGCTGTAGACGAAGGCCTGGGTCGGCCGGTGATCGAGCTGGTCGGCGTGCTGGCAGGCCCGGTCCATCTCCACCCACGCACGTTCGTGGTTGCCGGAGAAGAGCAGCGTCCAGGCGAAAAAGGCGCGTGACAGAATGGCGGGGTTCTCGGTGTGGCGGGCGATCAGGCGCGCGTGATCACGCGGCTGGTAGAGCTCCAGCGTCCTTGTCTGGTGGTCCATGGCCTGGCGGAAGTGCCCGGTCCAGAAGCAGGTGTTGCCCTGGACGTAACCGGCGGCGATCCGCAGCAGACGATCGCCCGAGCGCTCCGCCACCACCTCCGCCTCGTGCGCCAGGCGGGCCGCTTCGTCGAAGCCCTGACAGGACCCGGCTCCGTGCCACAGTCCCCACAGTACGCGGAAATGCTCCACGGGGTCGCGCTCGGGCCGCGACAGCTCCGCCGCGCGTTCGAACAGGCCGTGGACCGTGCGCGAGCCGTATCCCATCAGCGCCAGGCTGGCCGAGCCCAGCCCGCTGAGGGCCCGCAGGGTGTCGGCCTCGTTGAGCGAGGCGCTGTCGGCGAGGTCGTTCTGGAGGCAGTCGAGGGCATCCTGAAAGTGCTGCGCCGCTTCCGGCAGCATGCCGCGGGCAAAGGCCTGCTCGCCGGCCTGCAGCCAGTGGGTCACCGCTTCGCGGTAACGGCCGGCCTGGTGCAGGTGCAGCGCGACCCGGCCGCCGGCCGGGGCCCCGTACGGACGTTCCGCCTCTTCCTGCAGCAGATCCGCGAGCCGGTCGTGCAACCGGGAGCGCTCCGAACGCAGCATGGCCTCCAGCGCGCTTTCCCGGTACAGCGCATGGCGGAAACGGAACAGGCTCCCCTCGGAGGCGCCGGCGGGTTCGACAAACCCCTTGCGCATCAGCAGTCCCAGTTGCTGGCGTACGTCATCGGTGGAGCGTTCCAGCAGCCGGGCCAGGATGTTGACGCTGAAATCGCGCCCGATGACCGCTGCCGCACGCGCCAGTTCGCGCGCCGGACCCAGCTGTTCCATGCGCGCGATCAGGAGGTTGTTCAGGCCGGGGGGCAGTTCATCGCCGGGAGTGCCCGGGTGCCCGTGTTCGAGGGCGAAGCGGGTCAGCTCCTCGAGGAACAGGGGGACGCCCTCGCCCCGCGCGACCAGTTCGTCGCGTACCGCGCGTGGCAGGGCCTGGCCGGGGTCCAGCGCGGCCACCAGATGCCCGGCGGCCGCATTGTCCAGCCCCTGCAGAACGATGGACTCCATCTCCACGTCGCGCCATTCGCTGCGATAGCTCATGCGCGCGGTGAGCACCACCATCAGGGCGGCATCGCGGCTGCGGTGGTTCAGTCGCCGCAGGAATTCGGAAGTCGCGGAATCCATCCAGTGCAGGTCATCCACGATCAGCAGAAGAGCCCGGCCGCGCATGCCGGTCAGGGTCAGGTCCACCAGGGCGTCGAGCAGGTGGTCGCGGTCGACGTTTCCGGAGCGGAACAGCTCATGGTCCGGGGTCGTGGGACAGGTCAGCCAGCCGGCAATGGCGGCGGCCTTTTCCGCGGCTTCGCCGTGGCGTTGCAGAAGCCTGCGGAGCAGGCGTTCGGCCGCCGCCCGGCGGTTGCGTGTGGCCGCCCATCGTCCCAGCGTCTGGCGTACCGGGGCCAGCAGCTGGCGGGCCGTGTCCTCGCGGCATTTGAGGGCCCGGACCACGCCGTGACCATCCACCTGATCGGCCAGGCCGCGAGCCAGACGGCTCTTGCCCATGCCCGCCTCGCCCTGGATCAGGACCCAGCGGGAACCGCCACGACGGGCCCGGTCCCATTCGCCCCGCAGGCGGCGCAATTCCGCATCGCGTCCGGCCAGCGGGGCCTGGTGGGTCGCCGGGCGTGCATCCACGCGGTCGCGCGGACCCGGGTCTTCGATGACCCGGAAGCCGCCGGGACGTCCGCGCCAGGGCTGGAATTCGAAGAAACCTTCGAGGTTTTCCCGCAGCTCGGGCGACACCCACAGGATGCCGGGGCGCAGGGAACGCGCGACGGCCTGGACGCGCGCGGTGAAACGGCCGGCAGGGTCGGGGATGTCGGGGTCGTCACCGGTGATCACGGTGTCGATGTCCACCGCCGCGCGCAGTTCGACCCCGGACGGCGCGGTGCCCAGGGCCTGCCAGGCCGCCCGGACCGCGTCCATCATGGCCTCCTCGCGCCCGGCCGGATAGCCGAAATACGCCAGCAGGCCCTGGCCCGGGGCGCGTACCACGTGGCCGTGATGCGCCAGCAACAGGGCGTCGAGCGTTTCCAGCGCCGTACGAATCCGCTCCCACTGTTCTTCGATGTCCAGGTGTTCGGGTGCCCGCAGATCGCAGACCACGAGCACCAGCCGGCGACGCTCCTGACGCAGGGCGGTGGCGGAGGCCGCCGCGCGGTCGGTCCGCTGCACGCCGTCATCGCGCGCGCGTTCGAGCTGTTCGCGGATTTCGGCCAGCGCCGGCCCGGGGGCGTGGCCGTCGGTTTCTTCCAGGAGCTGTTCCACGCGGCGATAGTGTTCTTCGGCACGTGCCGGCTGGCCGGCCAGCAGCAGGGTCCGCAGAAACACCGCATTCAGGGCCTCGTCCGCCGGGGCGAGGTCCAGCAGCCGCCGCATCTCGCGGATCCCGCGCTCCGGTTCGCCCGCCCGCCGCAAATATTCGTGGAGGCGCTCGACCGCGGCGCGCGCATGCGACCACAGGGTTTCCCGCTGCTGGCGCACCCAGGCTTCGAGGCGGGGCAGGCTTTCCACCACCGCGTCGGTGGCGAGGAAATGCCCCTGGTACAGTTCCAGGCGCGCCAGCTCGCGGTCGGCAAGGTTCAGCGCATCGTCCGGGCTGGCTTCGGGAGGGGCGACGAACGCGGGTCCGAAAGAGGTGTCTTCGGCAGCGACCCGGAGGAAATCGGCACGGCAGCGATCGTCGACCCGGAACCCGACGTCGCGGGTTGCCGCCTGCAGGTTTTCCGCGAGGGTGTCGCCCAGGTGGCGGCGGATCTGGAACAGGCCCTGACGCAGATTGACGCGGGCGTTGTTGGAATCGAGTTCGGGCCAGAAGAGTTCGGCCAGTTCGCGGCGCGGGACACGGCGGGGGCTCTCGGCGACCAGATAGATCAGGAGCAGTCCGGCCTTGGTCCCGGACAGGGCCGGAATCTCGCGGTCGTCCACGCTGACCCGCTCGGTCCCGAGCGTCGTGATCTCCAGTTGCGCCAAGGCCTTCCCCCCGTGCCGATCACCGGCCACTCGGATCATACCAGTGTTGGCCGGGGCGCTGAATGCCCCCTGGAGCACCAGGGTTGGGCGGGGTGGTGTCAGTCGATGCGGATGGTGCTGTACCCCTGCCGCTCGTAACCCATGATGGACAGGAAGGTGTTGCCGACCAGCTCGATGCCGGACAGCAGGTCCTGTTGCCCGAGATCGAAGCGCCGGGTGGCGATGCTGCAGGCCTCCATGTGCACGTTGTCGAGACCCTGCAGATCCCGCAGACGGTCGTGCAGGCGTTCGACCGCGTCGGCGTCGGCGAGGTCGAGGTGATCGGTGGAGTCCGCGACCAGACCGGCCGCCCCGCCACGGAAGGCGAAGATCATGTGCGGTTCCAGGCCCTGGCGCTGCATGTCCTCGCGGGTCTCGAGAATCACGTCCAGCCGCGCGATCAGGCGTTCGGGGTCGCCCAGGGTCACGTCCCAGAGGATGCGTCCTTCCTCGAGGCCGTCGATGGCGCGGGCATCGCCCGGCTTGTCCGCCAGTGCGGGCAGCGCCAGGGCCAGAAGGAGCAGGAGCGCCAGACCGCGGGACAGGCCGGAGATCGGGCCGGAGATCGGGGAATGGTCGAGTGTCATCGGTCGCCTCCGTCAGATGGGTTACTTGAGGATAGCAGGTGACGCTCCGCCAGCAGGCGATAGGGGCCGGGGTGGCCGTCACGACCGGATTCGATCAGCACCAGATGGTTCGCATGCCAGACCACGGGGACGGGCGGTGCCTCGACTTCGGGCGGCGTCGGCGCGTGGCGGCGCAGGGTTACGTGCGGGCGGAACGGGCGCTCTTCGAGCCGGACCCCGGCGGCGCGGCAGGCCCGGGTTGCGGCGCTGGCAAGGGCTTCCAGCCCCGGCGGGGTGGATGACGGTCCGATCCAGCTGACGCGGGGACCGGGGAAATGCCCGTAGCGGTCCAGGTGCAGGTCCACGGCATGTTCCGGGAACGCCGGCAGGGCCTGCGCCAGGGCCTCGGCGACCGGCGCACCCACGGTGCCGGCAAACGCCAGGGTCAGATGCAGGTGGGCGTGCGGTACCGGACGCCCCGGGCCCGGCAGTTCCCGGGCCAGCGCGTGCAGGGCATCGCGGGTGGCCGGGTCCGGCCACAGGGCGAAGAAGACCCGGCGTTCGGCGGGTGTGGCAGTCATGGCGTTCACGGGCGCGGCAGGTTCTCGCGCTGGCGGCGTTCCCACAGGGTCTTGCGGCTGATGCCCAGGGCACGGGCGAGTTCGGTCTCGTTCATGCGCGTCTGATGCTCCAGCACGAACTGGCGGAAGTAGTCGTTGAGGCTGGTGTTTGCCGGGGCCTCCGGGGGTGCGGGACCGCTGGCGGGTGGCGTGCTGGCCTCGAGGCCGAGGTGCGCGGGCTCGATACGTCCGTCCGGGGCCAGCACCGCGCCGCGCTCCAGCGCGTTGGCCAGCTCGCGCACGTTGCCGGGCCAGTCGTGACGGCGCAGGAGTTCCAGGGCCGCCGGTGTCAGCTCCGCCGGGCCGCCGGCGGAGCTGCGTTCGGCGAGGAAATGCCGGGCCAGGACTTCGATGTCCTCCGGTCGTTCGCGCAGGGGCGGGATCGCCAGTTCCAGCACCCGCAGGCGGTAATACAGATCGGCGCGGAAGCCGCCGTCGGCGATCATGCGCTCGAGGTCACGATGGGTAGCCGCCAGCAGCCGGACATCCACCTGCCGGGCCTCGCTGGATCCCACCGGCCGGATCTCGCCATCCTGCAGAAAGCGCAGCAGACGGGCCTGGGCGGCCGGGGCGAGCTCGCCGATCTCGTCAAGGAACAGCGTGCCGCCGTGGGCACTCGCGATCAGGCCGGTGCGGGCCTGTACGGCCCCGGTGTAGGCCCCCTGGGCGTGGCCGAACAGCTCCGCCTCCACCAGGCCCTCGGGGATGGTGGCGCAGTTGACCGCGACGAAGGGACCGTCGGCCCGCGGCCCCAGACGGTGCAGTGCCCGCGCGGCCAGTTCCTTGCCGGTGCCGGATTCCCCGCGCAGCAGCACGGTGGATTCGGTCTGTCCGATGCGGCGGATCTGTTCGCGCAGGTGGCGGATACCGGGGCTGTCGCCCTTGAGGCCCAGGTCGTCGCTGCTCGTGTCCCGCTCCGCGTCCGCATCGGGCTGCGCGCCGGCGCGTCGGCGCAGGGTGGCCCGCAGCGTCAGCAGCAGGGCGTCGTGGTCGAACGGCTTGGCGATGTAGTCCGCGGCGCCGTTTTTCATCGCCTCCACCGCCGACGGCACCGAGGCGTAGCTGGTCATGATCACCACCGGCGCGCGGGTCTCGCCCAGCAGCTGCGTGCCTTCGCCGTCGGGCAGGCGCAGGTCGGCCAGCAGCAGGTCCGGCTCGCCGCGCGCCAGCTGCCCGCGCGCCCGGGCGAGATCCTCCGCGGTGTCCACCGTCAGGCCGTGGTGGACCAGATAGCGGCTCACCGCGCGTCGGATCGGGGCCTCGTCGTCCACCAGCAGGATGCGCGTCATGACGGATCTCCTCCGGGGAGCGTGAGCAGGAAGCGGGCGCCGCCCTCGGGGCGGTTGCTGGCGGTCAGGGTACCACCGTGATCCTGCACGATGGAGTAGGCCACCGGCAGGCCCAGGCCGGTGCCCTGGCCGGTGGGCTTGGTGGTGAAGAAGGGCTCGAACAGCCGGTCGAGGCTGTCGGGCTCGATGCCCGCGCCTTCGTCCTCCACCGCGACCCGGATGCGGCCGTCTCGGCGTTCCGCGCCCACGCGCACCGTGGCCCCCTCGGGGGAGGCCTGTTCGGCGTTGGTCAGCAGGTTGATGAAGACCTGCAGCAAGGGCCCGCGGGCCCCGCGGACCTGCAGCCCCGGGGCGTCCAGGCCGAAGGTGACGAAGTGCAGGTCCTTGCGGCCGGCCAGCCGGGTCAGGCGGATGGCCTCGTGGATCAGTTCCCCGGGGTCGAGGTCTTCGAACCGGCTGCCGGCCGGTTCCTCGGCATGGGCAAAGGTGATCAGCGACTGCACGATGTCGTTGATGCGTCGGGTCTGCGCCAGTACGTCGTCGGCGATCGCACGGATCTCGTCGGGGTCGTCCTCCAGCGGCAGGGTCTGCGCGAGCGAGGCGATGCCGGTCAGCGGATTGCCGATCTCGTGCGCGACCCCGGCGGCGAAACGGCCGATGGAGGCCAGGCGGTCGCTGTGGGCGATCTCCGCCTCCAGCTGGGCGCGGTCGGTGACATCCTCGATCAGGATGATGCGGCCCTCGCGCCGCCCGTCCGAATCCAGCAGGTCGGACTTGTGCAGGTTCAGGCGGCGCCCGCCGTCCTCCAGTTCCAGGTGCAGTTTGTACCACTGCGGGTCGGGACTCTCGATGAACGCCGTCAGCAGCCCCCGCCAGGGCCGCGGCAGGCTGTCCAGTGGCTGCCCGGTGGCGGTGTCCGGCGGGATGCCGGTGAGCTGGCCGAGGGCCTGGTTCCAGCCGGTGATCTCGCCGCTGGCGGTCAGGCTGGCCACGCCCAGCGGCAGTTCGTGCAGGATCTGGCGGTGAAAACGGCGCAGGGCATCCAGTTCGGCGGCCAGCCCGGACAGCGGCAGGGCGCGCGTCTCCAGCTGTTCCTCCACCCGGCGCAGACTCTCGCCCAGGGTGTGGCGGCCGGCGGCGTCCAGGCGCAGGTGCTGGTCGACGATCATGCGTGCCAGCACCGGTCCCAGCAGCCCGGAAAGGTTGCGCTCGATGCGTTCGCGCAGGCGCCGCAGGTCACTGCGCGAACGGGTGTGGCGCGGCAGGCCCAGTTCGTCCAGCGCCCGCTGAACCTCGTGGCGCGCCGGTCCCGGACCCAGGGTCGCCCCCAGCGCGGTCTCCATCTCGCCCACGTCACCGGCCAGCGGCAGCCCGCCGGCGGTGCCCGCGGCGGCGTCGCCCGGGCAGCAGGCACGGCCGGCCTCGCGCTCCTCCGCATTGGGCCGGGTCAGCAGGGATACCGCCACGAACAGCAGCGCGTTGAGTCCCAGGCTGAGGGTCAGGGCGAACGTCCAGGGATCGAGATGGCCGGCTTGCAGCCAGTCCCGCGGGTCCGGCAGCCCGGGCAGGATGCCGGCGGTGTCCAGCAGTGGCAGGACCAGGGTGAACAGCCAGCCGAGGATGCCGGCACCGAGGCCGGCGAGGAAGCCGATGCGGGTGGCGCGGTTCCAGAACAGCAGCCCGGCCAGCCCAGGCAGCAGCTGGGCCACGGCCGCGAACGAGATCAGGCCCAGTTCGGCCAGCCCTTCGACCACCTGCAGCACGCCGTAGAAGGCGTAGCCCAGACCGATGATCAGTACCACCCAGGTACGGCGGGCCCACAGCAGACGGCGGTACAGGTTGCTGCCGGGCGCGTCGTCTTCCTGCAGCCGGCCGATCGGGGTGAGGTAATTGGTGCCCATGTGCGCCAGGGCCAGGGTGGTCACGATCATCATCGCGCTGGCCGCCGAGACCCCGCCGATGAACACCAGCAGCGCCAGCGTGGCCGAATCCAGCCACCCGGCGATGCCGATGGCGTAGTAGTTGGGGTCGATCGCGAGCCCGGCCGCCTCCCCGGCCCAGTAGAGCACGGGCATCGGCAGGTTCAGCAGCAGCAGGAAGGCCGGGAACGCCCACGCCGCACGGTTCAGGGCGCGCGGATCGATGTTCTCGGTGAACAGCATGTGGAACTGGCGCGGCAGCAGGAACGCGGCGGCGAAGGCCAGCACCATCATCGCGAACCAGCCGCCTTCGCGCACCGGGGCGTAGAGTGCCTCGGTGGCCCCGGGGTTGGCGTCCAGCCATGCGTTCAGACCGGCCGGCCCGCCGAACACCGCGAACAGCGCGACCGCGGCGATGACCAGGATCGCGATCAGTTTGATCACCGACTCGAAGGCGATCGCCAGCACCAGCCCGGCGTGCTTCTCGCGCGGGGCGATGTGGCGGGCTCCGAACAGGATCGCGAACGCGGCGATGGTGAGCGAGAACGCCAGCGCCAGCAGGTGCGGCGGGGTCTCGGCCGTCAGCACCGCGGCGGATTCGGTGACAGCCTTGATCTGCAGGGCGATGTACGGGAGCACCCCGGCGAGCATGAACAGCGCGACCACGGGGCCGGTCAGACGGCTGCGGTAGCGGAACGCGAACAGGTCCGCCAGCGAGGTGAGCTGCTGCTCGCGGGTCAGGCGCAGCAGCGGCCGCAACAGCCACGGGGTGGCGGCAAAGGCCAGGGTCACCCCGAGATAGATGGTCAGGTACAGATAGCCCTGTTCGGCGAGAAAGCCGATGTTGCCGTAGAACGTCCAGGAGGTCGCGTACACCCCCAGCGACAGGCTGAACACCCAAGGACTGGCGGCCAGTCGGCCGACCCGGGTGCTGCGGTCGGCGACAAAGGCGATCCCGAACAGGATCGCCAGGTAGGCCACGCCCACCGCATAGATCAGGCCCAGACTAAGGGTCACGCCGCCGCCCGGTGGCCAGTGCCACCACTCCGACAAAACCCGCCCAGATCGCGAAGGGCCACCACCAGGCCGGCGCGGCTCCGGCCAGCCACAGCACCGGCGGGCCGAGGAACAGCAGCACGCCCAGCAGCGTGATCAGGACGCCGTGCGAGGTGTCCATGTCAGGCTTCTCCGTCGGGCCAGGGCAGGTGGCTGGCAGGCGGCAGGCGCCGGGTCAGCGCACGCCGCGCGAGGCGGTCCAGGGCCTCCTGCAGCTGGACCTCCGGGGCATCGGGGTACAGCGGATCCGAGGGCGTCAGCTCGATGATCTCCAGGATCCGCGCCAGTATCCGGCGGGCCGCATCGCCATGCACCCCGGCGGCGCCGGTATGCTTGGAGAGCTTGTCGCCGTCGCCGCCCACCAGCACCGGGTGGTGGGCATGCTCCGGCGGGGCCAGCCCCAGCGCCGCATACAGCTGCAGCTGGCGTGCGGTGGACCCCAGAAGGTCGACGCCGCGCACCACGTCGGTCACGCCCAGTTCGTGATCGTCGATCACGGTCGCCAGCTGATAGGCATGCAGCCCCCCGGCGCGGCGGATCACGAAATCGCCGCCCAGGGCCTCCAGATCCAGGCACAGGGGGCCCTGGAAGCGGTCCTCCACGGTCCAGTAACGGGTCGCAGCGTGGGCACGGACCGTGCGGCCCTCGCGCCCGGCGGGCAGGCCCGGGCGGCAGGTGCCCGGATAGACCGGGCCTTCCCAGCCGGCGACGCCGGCGGTCCGGATCTCGCGCCGGGTGCAGGCGCAGGCAAAGGCATGGCCGGATTGCAGCAGGTGGTCGACGGCTGCAGCGTAGACCTCGTCCCGGTTCGACTGGCGGGTGAGGGGACCGTCCCAGCCCAGGCCGAGGACGTCGAGAGTGGCGAGGATCGCATCCTCGGCACCGGCCCGGACGCGCGGGAGGTCGATGTCATCGATGCGCAGGTGCCAGCGCCCGCGCGCGGCGCGGGCATCCAGCCAGGAGATTACGGCGGCGAGTACGGATCCGGCATGCAGGGGGCCCGAGGGCGTGGGCGCGAAGCGGCCGACGTACGGGCGGTCGGGCGCGGATGACATGCCGGGCGGGCAGGGGGACGGGGGGTGCGACCCGGTGCGGGTCGCACCGGGACCCGTCACGCCATCTGCTTTTCCTTGATCTCGGCGAGCTGCTTGCAGTCGATGCACAGCGTGGCCGTGGGGCGGGCCTCCAGCCGACGGATACCGATCTCCACGCCGCAGGCCTCGCAGTAGCCGTAATCGCCGCTTTCGATCGAGCGCAGGGCCTCGTCGATCTTCTTGCTCAGCTTGCGTTCGCGATCGCGTTCGCGCAGTTCGAGACCGAACTCTTCTTCCTGGGTGGCGCGGTCCGCCGGATCGGCGAAGTTGGCCGCGTCCTGGCGCATGTGGCCCACCGTGCGATCCACTTCCTGCGCGAGCTCTTCGCGCCAGGCCTCCAGAAGCTGGCGGAAATGCTCGAGCTGGTCCGGATTCATGTACTCTTCGTCCGGCTTCGGCTCGTAGGGCGCGATGCCTCCGGCGACCATGTGTTTCGTGGACGGCTTGGCGTTGGCGTCTTCAGCCATGCTGGGTGTTCTCCGGCTCGAAATGAAGGCGCACTTAGTACCAGAGAAGGGGGGCACGAGCAAGTGGTGTGCCATCGTTTCATCCCATTAACATGTTCTGATTCACGTGCGGAGGCGGTTTTTTCATGGCATCCCTGCAGGCTTTGATCTTCGACGTCGACGGCACCCTGGCCGACACCGAGCGCGACGGCCACCGGGTAGCCTTCAACCGGGCCTTTGCCGCGGCCGGTCTGGACTGGGAGTGGAGCGTGGAGCGCTATGGCGAGCTGCTGCGCGTGACCGGCGGCAAGGAACGCATCCGCCAGTACCTGACGGAAGACCACCCCCGGGTGCTGGAGGAACCGGGCATCGATGACCGCATCCGGGCCCTGCACGAGGCCAAGACCCGGCACTACGTGGCGATGCTGGAGGGCGGGGCGATCCCGCTGCGCCCCGGGGTGGAGCGCCTGCTGGACGAGGCCGCCGCGGCCGGTCTGCGCCTGGCAATCGCGACCACCACCACCCCGGCGAACGTGACCGCGCTGCTGCGCGCGACCCTGGGCGAGGACGGGCCGGCGCGCTTCGAGGTGATCGCCGCCGGCGACATCGTGCCGGCGAAAAAGCCGGCCCCGGACATCTACACCCATGCGCTGGCCGAGATGGGCCTGACGGCCGCGGACGCGCTGGCGCTGGAGGATTCGGACAACGGGGTGCGCTCGGCCCGTGATGCCGGGCTGGAGGTGGTCGTCACCACCAACGATTACACCCGTGATCAGGGGTTCAGCGGGGCGCTGGCGGTACTGGACGGCTTTGGCGAACCGGGCGCCCCGGCGCGGTCACTGGCCGGGGCCGAGCTGCCCGGCGACGTGGTGGACGTCGCCACCCTGCGCCGCTGGTTCGACCACGCCCGGCCGTGAAATCGGCCGGAGGGCCGGCCTCCCACCGGGGGCAGGGTTCCGTCCGTAGGAGGCCAGCCCCCTGGCCGATCCGGCGCAGGAGCCGACCCGGCGCGGGGGATTGTCCGGACGCACAATCGGCCGGAGGGCCGGTGTCCTGCCGGTGGCAGGGTGCGGTCCGTAGGAGGCCAGCCCTCTGGCCGATCCGGCGCAGGAGCCGATCCGGCGCGGGGGATTGTCCGGACGCACCATCGGCCGGAGGGCCGGCCTCCTGCCGGTGGCAGGGTGCGGTCCGTAGGAGGCCAGCCCCCTGGCCGATCCGGCGCAGCCGATCCGGCCCTAGCCGGTGGAAGGCCCGGCCTCCGCAGCGGCGTCTTCGGCGGGTTCGGGCTCGCTCTCCATGGCCGCATCGATCCAGTTCTTCACCGCGATCAGCAGGCCCATGGCGAGGAAGGCCCCGGGTGGCAGCAGCGCCAGCAGGAAGCCGTGTTCCTCGGGGAAGAACTCGATCCGCAGGGCATGCCCCCATTCGCCCAGCAGCAGGTGGAAATCGGCGAACAGCGTGCCCTGACCCAGCAGCTCGCGCAGCGCACCCAGCGCGATCAGCACGCCGGTGAAGCCCAGCCCCATCATCAGCCCGTCCAGCGCGGCGCGCGGGACCGAATTGCGCGAGGCGAAGGCCTCGGCGCGGCCGATGATCGCGCAGTTGGTCACGATCAGCGGGATGAAGATCCCGAGGATCAGGAACAGGCCGTGGAACCAGGCGTTCATGGCCAGTTCGATCGCGGTCACGATGGAGGCAATGATCAGCACGTAGACCGGGATGCGGATCTCCGAACGCACGTGCTCGCGGATCAGCGACACGATCACGTTGGAGAGCAGCAGGGTCAGGGTGGTGGCGATGCCCAGGCCCACGGCGTTGACCACCGTGCCGGAGATCGCCAGCAGCGGGCACAGCCCCAGCAGCTGCACCAGGCCCGGATTGTTGTGCCACAGACCGTCACGGATGATGTCGGCGGGCGTGCTCATGGCGTTGTCTCCTGATCATCGTCGGGCGTGAGCGGCTCGGTCACGGCCGCTCCCTCGCCGGGTTCGGTCGCCAGCAGTTCCTCGCGATGGGCTTCAAAGTACTCCAGGGACCGGCGCACCGCATGCACCACCGCGCGCGGGGTGATGGTGGCGCCGGTGAACTGGTCGAAGGCGCCGCCGTCGCGGCGCACCGTCCATTCGTCGGCCGGCGGATCGCCCAGGCGGCGGCCCTCGAAGTCGTGGATCCAGTCCGAGCGCCCGGCCTCGATGGCATCGCCCAGGCCCGGCGTCTCGCGGTGTTCCGAGACCCGCACCCCCAGCAGTTCGCCCTCGCGGTCGATGCCGACCAGCAGATGGATGTCGCCGCTGTAGCCGTCGGGTGCCACGGCGGAGAGGACCACGCCCGTGATGCGATCCTCCGCATCCCGCGCGAACCAGGCCGGCAGGTTCGTGCCGCCGAGGTCGTCGTGGCTGAGGGTCGTGGTGTCGGTCACCGGCTCGTTGACGTAGTCCAGCTCGCCCAGCAGATCGGCGATCCGCTGGCGGTTGACCTCCATCCGGTTGGCCTCGATGCGCACCTCGGTGCCGCTCTGCACCAGCGCGACCAGACCGGTACCGGCCCCGGCGAAGGCGGCCAGCAGCGCGGTGGTGATCGCGATGTCGCGCGGCTTGAGCCCGGTCACGGCCCGGCCCCCGGCGGCGGCCCGCCTCCGCGCGAATGGCCGTAGATGCGCGGCCGGGTAAAGTGGTCCAGGGTGGGTGCGACCATGTTCATCAGCAGCACCGCGAAGGCCACCGCGTCAGGGTAGCCGCCCCAGGTGCGGATCACGTAGATCAGCAGGCCGATGCCGGCGCCGTAGAGGATGCGCCCCAGCTTGGTGGTGGCCGCCGAGACCGGATCGGTGGCGATGAAGAACGCCCCGAGGATCACCGCTCCGCTGAACACGTGGAACGCCGGCGAGGCGTGGGCGTCCGGATCCAGGATCCAGAAGAACCCGGCGGGGATGGCCACGCCGAGGATCACCGCCAGCGGGATCTCCCAGCGGATCACGCGGCGGAACAGCAGGTACAGCCCGCCCAGCAGGAAGAAATTGCCGATCCATTCCCAGCCGGTCTCGGTAAAGCTGCCGAATACCGGGCTGGCGGTCACTTCGGAGACCGTGCGCCCGGACACCAGTCCCTCGCGCAGGGCGTCCAGCGGTGTGGCGCGCGTGATGGCATCCCATTCCATGCCGGCCGGCAGGCTGCCGGTGAGCACCGTCTGCACGCTCTGCCAGAGCCCCAGCGGCATCTGCGGCAGGGTCTCCGGGGCCGGCCACAGCGCCATCTCGCGCGGGAACGAGACCAGCACCACCACATAGCCGACCATCGCCGGATTGAACGGGTTGTAGCCCAGTCCGCCGTACAGGTGCTTGGCGACCACGATGGCGAACGCGATGCCGATCAGGGTGACCCAGAACGGCGCCAGCGGCGGGATGGCCAGGGCGAACAGCCAGCCGGTCACGATCGCCGAGTTGTCGGCCAGGGTGGGCCCCACCGGGCGCCGGCGCAGCGCCACCATGGCCGCCTCCAGGGCCACCGCGAAGCCGACCGCCAGGGCGACGTTGATCAGCACGCCCCAGCCGAAGAACCAGGTCATCGCGAGGGTGCCGGGGATCAGGGCCAGCAGGACCTGCTGCATCACCCCGCCGACCGAGTGGCGCGGGATGATGTGCGGTGAGGATTCGGTGCGAAAGCGCATCAGCGTCCGTGCTCCTGACTGTCTTCCGTGGCGTTCGTGGTGTCCGCCGGACCCGTGTCTTCGGAGCGGCCGGGCTCGCCGGGGGTGTCGGAGTGGTTCCCGGAGTGGCCCTCGGGAGCATCCCCGGTGGAACCGTCGGAAGAATCGGTGGCGTCCGCCTGGCCCTTGCGCGCCGCCTTGCGTGCGCGCGAGCGTTCCAGCGCGGCCTGGATGGCCGCCTGCTTGTCGTCGTCCTGGCCTTCCTTGTTCTTCACCGCGGCCTTTTTCTTCGCCAGTTTCTCGGCCTTTTCGCGTTCCTCGCGTTCCAGCCGGGCCTGACGGAACTCGTAACGCTCGCGCGCCACGTCCGACTTCTGGCGCTCCTTCTCGCGGGTCCAGATCTCGTGCTTGGCGTAGCGGTAGTACTGCACCAGCGGGATATTGCTGGGGCAGACATGCGCGCAGCAGCCGCATTCGATGCAGTCGAACAGGCCGTAATCCTGGATGGCGTCGAAGTCCTTGGCCTTCGCCTGCCAGTACAGCTGCTGCGGCAGCAGCCGGGCGGGGCACACCGCCGCGCATTCGCCGCAGCGGATGCAGGGCATGCGCGGGCCCGGGGAGGGCGTGTCCTGCGGGCGTGTGGCCAGCAGGCAGTTGGTGCCCTTGATCACCGGCAGGGCGTCGTCGTGCACCGCGAAACCCATCATCGGCCCGCCCATCACCAGGCGGTCGACCTCGGCGTCGTAGCCGCCGGCCGCAGCCACCAGTTCGGCAAACGGCGTGCCGATCAGCGCGTTGACGTTGCGCGGCCTGTGCACCCCGGGGCCGGTGACGGTGACCAGCCGCGAGACCAGCGGCCGGCCCTGGATCACCGCGTCGCAGATCGCGCGGAAGGTCCCCGGGTTGTGACAGACCATGCCCAGGTCGGCGGGCAGCCCGCCGCTGGGAACCTCGCGGCCGGTCAGGACCTGGATCAGCTGGCGCTCCCCCCCGGTGGGATAGACGGCGGGAATGGAGACCAGCTCGAGGCGGTCGGCCAGTTCCGCCGGCGCATTCTCGGTGAGGGCGCGCATGGCCTCCGGCATGCTGTCTTCCACTGCGAACAGGATGCGCTCCACGCCCAGCAGGTGGGCGACGATGCGGATGCCCTCGAAGACCGCCTCGGGCGCGGTGCGCATCAGCATGTCGTCGGCGCTGATCCAGGGTTCGCACTCGGCGCCGTTGACGATCAGGGTGTGGATGTTCTGCCCGGCGCGCGGATTGAGCTTGACCGCGGTGGGGAAGGCCGCCCCGCCCAGGCCCACCACGCCCGCCTCGCGGATGCGCTCGCGCAGCCGGCGGCTGTCGCGGGTGTCCCAGTCCAGCCATGGCTCCATGCGGGTGTCGCCCCATTCGTCGCGGCCATCCGCGCGGATCACCACGCAGGGGGCGGACAGGCCCGAGGGGTGCGGGACCGGGTGCTCGCCGATGTCTTCCACCACGCCCGAGGTGGGGGCGTGCACGTGTGCGGCGATGTAGCCGGCGGCCTGGCCGATGCGCTGGCCCTTGGTCACGCGGTCGCCGACCTGCACGCAGGGCTCGGTGGGATCGCCGATGTGCTGGCACAGCGGGACCGTGAGGCGTTCGGGTACGCCCATGGTCAGCACCGGCTCGGCGGTGCTCGCTTCCGTGTTGTCGGCCAGTTTCAGGCCGCCATGAAAACGGTGCAGCTGCATGGTTGCGGTATCAGGCGGAGGCCCGCGGTTCGTCACGCGGCCGTTCGATGGGCGAGGGTTCGGGTTCCGACCAGCCCCATTCGCTGATGTCGGTCTCCACCGGCACCATGTAGATGCAGTCCACGGGGCAGGGTTCGATGCACAGCTCGCAGCCGGTGCATTCTTCCTCGATGACGGTGTGCATCTGCTTGGCCGCGCCGACGATCGCATCCACCGGGCAGGCCTGGATGCACAGGGTACAGCCGATGCACAGGTTCTCGTCGATCACCGCGACGCTCTTTTCCTGTTCTTCCTCTTCCAGTGCCTTGGGGTCGCGGTCGAGCAGATCGGCCAGGGCCTCCACCGTGGCCTGTCCCCCGGGCGGGCAGCGGTTGATGTCGGCCTCGCCGGCGGCGATGGCCTCGGCGTAGGGGCGGCAGCCGGGGTAGGAGCACTGCCCGCACTGGGTCTGCGGCAGCAGCGCGTCGATCTGGTCCACCACCGGGTTGCTCTCCACGCGGAAGCGCTGCGCGGCATAGCCGAGCACCAGGCCGAACAGGGCGGCCAGCGCGGTGATGGCGAGTATGGCGATCAGGATGTCCATGTCAGGTGGTTACCAGCCCGGAGAAGCCCATGAAGCCCAGCGACATCAGGCCCGCGGTGATCATCGCGATCGCACTGCCGCGAAACGCCACCGGCACATCGGCCACCGCGATGCGTTCGCGGATCGCCGAGAACAGGATCAGCACCAGCGAGAAGCCGACCGCCGCGCCGAAGCCGTACAGCGCCGACTCGACGAAGTTGTGCGCCTCCTGCACGTTCAGCAGGGCCACGCCCAGCACCGCGCAGTTGGTGGTGATCAGCGGCAGGAAGATCCCCAGCACGTTGTACAGCAGCGGCGAGGTCTTGCGCACCACCAGCTCGGTGAACTGGACCACGGCCGCGATCACCAGGATGAACGCGATGGTGCGCAGATATTCCAGGTCCAGCGGGGCGAGGACGAATTCGTTGATGACGTAGGAGGCCACCGCCGACAGCGTCAGCACGAAGGTCGTGGCCAGGCCCATGCCGGTGGCCGTCTCGACCTTGCGCGAGACCCCCATGAACGGACACAGCCCCAAGAATTTCACCAGGACAAAGTTGTTCACCAGGATCGTGCTGATGAGGATCAGGACGTATTCCAAGTCGGCTCCTGCCCGCAATTTCCGAGTAACAGGGTCAACAACATAGTATCGACCCCCGTGGATGGCACCTCAACCCTGCCCCGGCCACGGTCATGGCCAGGTGGTCAGGCGGCGGTTCCCCAGCGTTCGGCCAGGGCGTTCAGGCTCAGGGCAGGGTGCGGCTCCCCGTCCGGATCCGCCCGCCCGGCGTCGGGCTCCGGCGCCGGGCGGGCGGTCCGGAGCCAGCCCTGGCGCGCGGCATCCAGCTGCCGGCGGTCCGGCGACAGCACGAGAACCTCGTCCGCCTGCAGCCCGGTCTCGGCGACCAGGCGCCCGAAGCTGCCGGCGTCGCGGCGTCCGCCCAGGCGGGTGTCGAAGAAACCCGCCAGGCGGGCCTCGAAGTTGCGGTCCGGGCCACGCCGCAGCCACTCGCGCTGGGTGGTGACCGGCGTGGCGCCAAAGCTGAACAGCGCGATGTCGGCCCGTGCCAGTCGCGTCAGCGCCGCCACCGTATCCGCGTCCAGCTCGGGGCGCAGGCCGCCCTGTTCCAGCACCTCCGTCCAGATCAGGCCCTGCAGCTGGCGCAGCGGGCTGATGTCCTGCCCTGCGCGCATCCAGGTGTCGATGCGCACGCGCAGCTCGGCCTCGTCCAGCTCGCGCCCGGCATAGGCCCGCAGGTCGGCGAGGGTGCGCTTCACCAGAGGGTCGTCGGCGCGCTGTTCCAGGAACGGGCCCAGCTCCTCGCGGGCACGCGGTTCCAGGGTGTCGGCCAGGACGTCCGCCGGGGCCAGCACGCCCTCGAACGCGAGCACGATTGCCCGGGGCATCGGGGTCATGGGTGCAGCTGGCGCGCGAGGATCTCGCACTCGAACATGAATTCGAAGGCCTCGACCCGCTGGATCGCGGTTTCCACGGTGTGGCTCCAGGTGTACAGGCCGTGCCCGGCGATCAGATAGCCGGCCAGGTCCGGCTGCCGGCTCATGCGGTCATCGACCTGCGCGGCCAGCTGCTGCACGTTCGGGTCGTTGGCGAACACCGGTACGTCGATGCCTTCGGCGGGGTGCTGCACTACCGGCAGTTCACGCAGGACCTCGTAGTCGCTCAGATGCAGCCCGCCGGGCAGCTGGCGCGAGAGCACCGTGGCATTGGCCGAATGGGTATGCAGCACCGCGCCCAGGTCCTTGTCGCGGCGGTACATGATGATGTGCAGAAAGGTCTCCGGCGACGGCGTGCGCTCCGCCGGGGACAGCAGATTGCCGTCGAGATCGACGATGATGAAGTCGTTCTCGTCGAGCATGTCCTTCTGACGCCCGGGAGCGGAGACCACGATATGGCGGTCGTCCAGGCGCGCGGAAAAGTGCCCGGCGCGGGCCGGCAGCCAGCCGCGGGCCGCGAGACGGGCACCGGCATCGGCGAGCAGGCTCACCTGGGCCTTGAATTCGAGACTGTTTTCCATGCGTCCCTTGTTGGCAAAAGGCGGGCAGCTTACGCGAGCACCGGATGCAAATCCATGACCCGCATCACCGGCATGCGGATCACTTGACCCGCATGCCGGGCCGGGCCCCTTCGTCGGGGCTCAGGATCCACAGCTCGTCGCCCCCCGGTCCGGCGGCCAGCACCATCCCCTCGGAGACGCCGAAGCGCATCTTGCGCGGGGCAAGGTTGGCGACCATCACGGTGTGGCGGCCGACCAGGTCTTCCGGGGCATAGGCCGACTTGATGCCGGCGAAGACCTGGCGGCGTTCGCTGCCAATGTTCAGTTCCAGGCGCAGCAGCTTGTCCGCGCCCTCCACGTGTTCCGCGACCTCGATGCGGGCGACCCGCAGGTCGACCTGTGCGAAGGTGTCGAAGTCGATGGTATCGGCGATCGGTTCCACCGCCGGGTCCGGTTCCGCGTCCCCGGCCGCCGCCCCGCTCGCCGCCTCGTCTGCCGCGGCCTCGCCGCCGCCCAGCGACGCCTTCGATGCCTCGAGCAGGCTTTCCACCGTGCTCCCCTCGATACGGGTCATCAACGGCTTGAAGCGGTCGATCGAACGGCCGGTGAAGGCCCGGGTGCGTCCGGCCCAGGAGAGGTCGTCCTCGCGCAGGAAGGCCGCCGCTTCGTTCGCCAGCTTCGGCAGCACCGGTGCGAGATAGATGATCAGGATGCGGAACAGGTCCAGCCCCTGGGTGTTGATGGCCTGCACCTCGGCCTCGCGCCCCGCCTCCTTCGCCAGCACCCAGGGCCGGGCCTCGTCGATGTACTGGTTGGCCTGGTCGGCCAGCGCCATGATGCGGCGCATGGCCTGGGCGAATTCGCGGTTTTCGTAGGCCGCGGCGATCGCCTCGCCCTCGTCGACGAATGCCTGGTGCAGGTCGGGGCGCGGCAGTTCGGCGGCCAGCTGGCCGTCGAAGCGCTTGGTGATGAAGCCGGCGCAGCGGCTGGCGATGTTGACCACCTTGCCGACCAGATCGGAGTTCACCCGCTGGATGAAGTCGTCGAGATTGAGGTCGAGGTCGTCGACCCCGTCGCCCAGCTTGGCGGCGAGGTAGTAGCGCAGGGCCTCGGGGTTCAGATGGTCGAGGTAGTCGCGGGCGCGAATGAAGGTCCCGCGCGACTTGGACATCTTCGCGCCGTTGACGGTCAGGAAGCCGTGGCAGAACACCGCCGAGGGCGTACGATAGCCCGCGCCGTGCAGCATGGCCGGCCAGAACAGGGTATGGAAGTAGGCGATGTCCTTGCCGATGAAGTGGTACAGCTCGGCATCGGAATCCGGTCGCCACCAGGCGTCGAAGTCCTCGCCGTGTTCGCGCGCCCAGGCGCGGAAGCTCGCCATGTAGCCGATGGGGGCGTCCAGCCACACGTAGAAGTACTTGCCCGGCGCCTCGGGGATCTCGAAGCCGAAGTAGGGCTCGTCGCGGGAGATGTCCCAGTCGCTCAGCCCGGCCTCGAACCATTCCTCCAGCTTGTTGCGGATCGCGTCCTGCAGGCGTCCGGAGCCCGTCCATTCGCGCAGGAAGGCTTCGAAGTCGGCCAGGCGGAAGAAGAAGTGTTCCGACTCGCGCGACTCGGGGGTGACCCCGCTGATGGCCGACACCGGCTCCTGCAGCTCCATCGGGCTGTAGGTCGCGCCGCAGGCCTCGCAGGAGTCGCCGTACTGCTCCTCGGCCCCGCATTTCGGGCAGCGGCCCTTCACGAAGCGGTCCGGCAGGAACATCCCGGCCTCGGGGTCATAGGCCTGGTCGATGGTGCGGGTCTCGATGTGCCCGGCGTCGCGCAGGGCGCGGTAGATCTCGCCGGCCAGTTCGCGGTTCTCCGCCGAATGCGTGGAATGGTAGTGGTCGAAGCCGATGTGGAAGCCGGCGAAATCCGCCTCGTGTTCCTCGCGCACGCGCTCGATCAGGGTCTCGGGTTCGATGCCCTCGGCGCGCGCCTTGAGCATGATGGGCGTGCCATGGGCATCGTCCGCGCAGACGTACACCACCTCGTGGCCGCGGGCGCGCTGGAAACGGACCCAGATGTCGGTCTGGATGTACTCCACGAGATGGCCCAGGTGGATCGGCCCGTTGGCATAGGGCAGGGCACTGGTGACGAGGATCTTGCGCGGCGTGTCGGTCATGGGCCTCGGGATCTGTGGTGTCGGGTCGCGGGTGTCCGGCCACGGACGGTGCGGCCGGCGGGTGATCCGGAAACGGATATTGTCCGGTGTGGCCGGCGGGATGTCGAGCCGCCGGAACGGACGTGGAGGCCGGGTTAATCCATTTCCCGGTGTCGGTCAAGCCGGCCGTTGTCCACAGAACCTGTGGACAACTCTGTGGGAAAAACCGTGGCAGGCGAGCCAAACCCTTGTCAGTGCGTGGCTTGCATCAGATTGGGCAAATATTAACCACTCTGAATAAAATCCCTTCGAAACAGAAACTTGCAATTTTTCCGCGTGTCGTCCCCGGCCGTGATGCGTGCCCGGCTGCCGACTCTGCCCGGGGCGTGCCGGTCTGTGCAAAACCGCGCAGGATACAGTGTGTCAGCGGGCGGCACGGACCTCGCGGATTTCGTCACGCTGCAGCCGAATCACGATGAACCCGCCATGCAGTCGCTGGCGCAGGCGCAGGTGATCGTCGCCCGCCTCCAGCAGTCGGCCCGGGCGACGGTGCCCGCGTTCGGTAATCACGATGGCGTATCGGTCGACATGCCCCGGCAGGGCTTCCCAGGCGAGGGTTCCGCCCGTCGGGGCGCCCGGTGCGAGCGCGGTTTCAGTCCCGGAATCGGGTGCGGATGCGGTGGCGCGCTCGGGCTCGCGGTCGCGCGCTGCCTCCATGTCCGGAGAGTCGCCCCCCGTGTCCGGCTCCGTCGCGTCGGGCAGGCCGACGAAATCCCCGGTGTGCAGGACCACGGGCCCGATGCGCTCGCCGTTGATCGCGAGGCGCAGATCCACGCGGTCGAGGAGTTCTATCGGCGAATCCAGACCGCGTGCCCGCCGCAGCGGATCGCGCACGCGACCCGCCTGCAGCTCGATCGAGTCCGGCTGCGCGATGAATTCGCGATAGCCGCGCGTCAGGGCCGGCCCCGGCTGCAATCCGGCATCGGCCCATGTCTGCAGCCATTCGCCCATGTGGTGTTCGCGCCAGGACTCCGCCTGCAGGCCGGATTCGCGGAGGCAGAAGTCCTGCAGGGAGGTGTAATAGCCCGCATCGCGGTATTCGAGGCCGAACTCGCGCATGGGCGCTTCCAGCAGCGCCGGGACGAAGCGTTCCAGGTCGCGCGAACCGGCGCGGGGCTCGAACTCCACCCGGCCGTGGAAGCCGCCGAGGGCGCCGGCCTGGTATGCGCCGCGCAGCTCCAGCCGCTCGCCACTGCCTTCAATGCGATAGGACAGCGCGAGGTCCACGGGCGCCCGCGCCATGCCAAGACGGTCAAGCACCTGCCCGGGCCCGGCGTCCGCCAGGGCACTGCAGCCGGCGGTGTCCAGGCGGGTGACAAAACGGGCCAGGGGGGCATCCGCGTTGGCGCGCGACCATGTCGCGGGGACCCGCAGCTGGTGCACGGAGGCGCCGAGGGCTCGCGGCAGGCGGTCGCGCTCCAGGGTGCGGCGCAGGCGCAGAAGCTCCGGGATGCCGTCCGCCTCGACGCTGATGCGCTCGGCCCGCAGCCGCCCGGGGAGGGCGTGCGGGTCGAAGCGCACGCCGTCGACGTGCAGGTGGCCGTTCAGGCCGATGCGCACCCCGGAATAGTCCAGCTCGCCCAGCGGGCGCAGTTCCGCCGCGAACTCGTCGAGGCTGCGCTCGATCTGACCGATTTCGTACTGGTGATACCCCAGTCCCGCGACCACCAGGACCGCACCGCCGATCGCCACTTCCTTGAGCATGATTTTGTCCGGACCCTTCCCGCTGGATACGCGTCGCGCAAGTCTTCACATTACGGGCTTCGGCCGGGGGATGCACGGCGCGGCATGCACGGCGGGCGGGTTCTGTCGGCCGGGTCACATTGGCGGGGGCTGTCGGGCGACGGGTGTCAAGCCCCGTGACTGTCCACAGAACCTGTGGATAACTCTGTGGGAAAACCCGTGGCATTTGTCCGCAGGCCTTGTCAGACGGGGCTTTGCCTCAGATTGGTCAAAAAACGACCAGTTTATTAAAAATGTTTCAAAAACAGTAATTTGAAAAAGTTTTGTCGAGTGCCTTTCCGACTGTTTTCGCTATCCTGCCCGGCCGGGATGGCCACGCGTGGCGGATGTGCACAAATCGGACAAACGGTCGGGGCGAGGCCTTGACAAGCCTCCTCCAAGCCCGCGAACGGGGCCGCCGAAAGTCGGCCGTGGCGTGCAGTCATTGGCGTCTCGGACGCCGGGCAGTAGAATCGCGCGATCACACTCCCAATCAACGGAAACCGGGCAACCATGGCTGAACTCTCGCGCGAGCAGATCGAATCCGCCCTGAAACAGGTGCAGGACAAGTACCTCGAAACCGACCTGGTGTCCGCCAACCAGGTGAAGGATATCCGCATCGACGGCTCGCGGGTCGCGGTGGACATCGAGCTGGGTTATGCCGCTTCCGGCTACCACGACGAACTGCAAGCCGCGGTGGAGCAGGCGGTGCGCGGCGTCGCCGGGGACGCGGCGGTCGAGGTGAATGTCGGCTGCAAGGTCCTGACCCACGCGGTGCAGAAGAGCCTCAAGCCGATGTCCGGGATCAAGAACATCATCGCCGTGGCCTCGGGCAAGGGCGGGGTGGGCAAGTCCACCACCGCGGTCAACCTGGCCCTGGGCATGGCGGCCGAGGGTGCGCGTGTCGGCATCCTCGACGCCGACATTTATGGCCCCTCCCAGCCGCGCATGCTGGGGATCAAGGACAAGCCGGAGTCGAAGGACGGCAAGCACATGGAACCGCTGGAGCGCCACGGCGTGCAGGCGATGTCCATCGGCTTCCTGATCGACGAGGACACGCCGATGATCTGGCGCGGGCCGATGGTGACCCAGGCGCTGGAACAGCTGATCAACGAGACCAACTGGAAGGACCTGGACTACCTGGTCATCGACCTGCCGCCGGGCACCGGCGACATTCAGCTGACGCTGTCGCAGAAGATCCCGGTCTCCGGCTCGGTGATCGTGACCACGCCGCAGGACATCGCCCTGCTGGACGCGCGCAAGGGCCTGCAAATGTTCGAGAAGGTCGAGGTGCCGGTGCTCGGGATCATCGAGAACATGAGCATCCACATCTGTTCGAAATGCGGTAACGAGGAGTACATCTTCGGCCAGGGCGGCGCGGAGAACATGTCGGAGGAATACGGCGTGGACCTGCTGGGCGCGCTGCCGCTGGACATCCGCATCCGCGAGCAGGCCGATGGCGGCGAACCGACCGTGATCGCCGACCCCGATGGTCGCATCACCGAGATCTACCGCGAGATCGCGCGGCGCACCGGCGCCCGGCTGGCGGAACAGGCGCGGGACTACAGCAGCAAGTTCCCCAACATCGTCATCCAGAACAACTGATGACGGCGGGCGATCAGGGATGACCATCAAGTCCGACCGCTGGATCCGTCGCATGGCCGAGGCCGAGGGGATGATCGATCCCTTCGAGCCCGGCCAGATCCGTTATCGCGACGACGAGCGCATCGTCTCCTACGGTACGTCCAGCTACGGCTACGACGTGCGTTGTTCGGATCACTTCAAGATCTTCACCAACATCAACTCGAGCATCGTCGATCCCAAGGGCTTCGACGAGGGCAGCTTCGTCGACGTGCATGCCGACGTCTGCATCATCCCGCCCAATTCCTTCGCGCTCGCGCACACGGTGGAGTACTTCCGCATCCCGCGCGACGTGCTGACCATCTGCCTGGGCAAGTCGACCTACGCCCGCTGCGGCATCATCGTCAACGTGACCCCGCTGGAACCCGAGTGGGAAGGCCACGTGACGCTGGAGTTCTCCAACACCACGCCGCTGCCGGCCAAGGTGTATGCCAATGAAGGCGTGGCGCAGATGCTGTTCCTGCAGTCGGACGAGGAGTGCGAAACCTCGTACAAGGACCGCGGAGGCAAGTACCAGGGCCAGCGCGGGGTCACGCTGCCGCGCACCTGAGACCGGCCGGGGTTTTCTTACCGCTGCAGCGCGAAACGGCGCTCGGCCAGCTCGTATCCCAGATCGATCATCTCCCGTGCGCGGTGGAAGTCGAACACCCCGCAGGCGTTCACGGGTACCTCGATCAGGTGCTCGGGGTTGTAGGCGGCCACGCGGAAACGCGCGATGCTGCCCTGCATGGCCTCGATGGAATGCGAGACCATGTCGATCAGGCCCAGCGCCCGCGCCTCTTGCTCCTCGGTCAGACGCGAGTCGGTCTCGCCGAGTCCCAGTCGCCCCTGCCAGTCCTGCAGCCAGGAGCCAATGCGGTCGGGCAGCACGTCGCGCGCGCTGCGCAGGCCATCGCGCAGGCGAGTGGCGGCGGAATCCCCCTGATGGTCCCCGGGCGAGCTGCGTTTCGGACCCAGACGCTCGTCCACCCGTCCGTTGAGGCTGACCGCGATGGTGACGTCGCTGTCGTCGTAAAGGGTCGGGGCGATGGGGACCGGGTTGAGCAGGCCGCCGTCCACCAGCAGCCGCCCGTTTAGGCGCACCGGGGTGAACACCGTGGGTATGGCGATGGACGCGCGAATCGCGTCGAACAGCGCGCCCTCGTTGAGCCACACCTCGCGCTCGCGTTCGATGTCCGTGGCCACCGCGGTAAAGCGGATGGGCAGATTGCGGATGTCGGTATCGCCCAGCATCTCGCGGAGCTTTTCGACCAGGCGTTCACCGCGGAACAGACCGGCTCCGGAGAACGAGAAATCCAGCAGTCGCCAGACGTCCTGACGCCGCAGGGTGCACACCCATTCCTCGTAGGTGTCCAGCTGTCCGGCGGCATAGATGCCGCCGACCACTGCCCCCATGGAGGAGCCGGCAATCGTCCGGATCTCGTAGTTCGCATGGTCTTCCAGCCAGCGGATGACCCCGATCTCGGCGAGACCGCGAGCGCCGCCGCTGCCGAGCACGAGCGATACCGTTCTGGGGGCGGTCCTGTGGGAACTAGCCAAGGGTCAGGGCGTTCTTGACTGCGGTTATGCTGAACGTCTCCATGTCTTCGGACATGCGCAGGATCGCTGGTAGCTGGCTCACTCCCTGACGTCCGCGGGGGATGGCGTAGTGCCGGACGCCCTCCTTGATGGGGGTCAGTTCCTCGAACTCGAGGTAGACGGAGTAGCGCCGGTTGCGCTTCTGCAGACGGATCGCCTCGATATAGCAGTCAAAACGGTTCTTGCGGATTCGCTCCTGAACTTCTTCGGCGGTTTCCGGCTTGCGAAAGCCCCGTAGCATGGTCTCCAGCCAGTGCTGATAGAAGCGGCGCGAACGTTCTTCCCGGGCCTGGGCCTCCTGCAGACGTTCGCGCAGGGCCAGTTCCTGGTCTTCGGCATGTTTGAGAAGTTTGTTCAACTCGCTCTGGAATTCCTCCAGCTCCTTGCGTCCCTCCGCGTCGTCGGCACCGGCATCGACCGAAAAAATATGCGTGCGCATTTTCTCCAGCAGGCGCAGCATGGAGATCACGCGGAGATCCAGCTCGTCGGTCTTGCGGCTCCAGCGGGCCGCCGAATCCATGCCGAAGTCCCGGACCTCGCCCGCAAGTTCGATCAGCAGGCGCCGCAGGCTCATGTACAGGTAGTCGAAATCGTCCGGCGTGCTGGCCTCCTCGCGAAGCAGTCGGTCCATCTCCCGGAGAATCTCGTTTTCTACCGCCTTCTCGAAGTGCATCACCCGCCGCGTGATGGCGTGGTCCAGTGACGAGGTGCCCGGGTCGATGGGTTCGCGCAGCATCGGGGCCAGATAGTCGTGCTGGGCCTTCCACAACTCCTCCACCGCCGCGACGATGTTGCCGCTCAGCTTGCGTTGCAGCGTGACCATCCGGGTCAGGGTGAATTGCACGATCTTCTGGACATTTTCCTGGTCCAGACTCTCGGTCTTCGCCGGTATGACCGCCGCGTTGAAGTAAACGAAGCGGTCGCCCGTGACCTCCTCGCGCAGGAAGCGGCGTACCGAGAACGGGTTGAGATGGTCGCCCTCCGTGGGAGCGATCAGGTAGATAGTGGTGGCCGTCCGTACGATGTCGCACTGACGCGTACGTGCCTCCGGGGCGACGACATCCCGGATGAAGGGGTGCGCGTTCTCCTCCAGTGTGGTGACCGGCAGAGTCCGGAACCGGTAGCCGAGCAGCTGGTGTTTCAGGAATACCTCGATGGTGTAACGCTTCACATTGGCGGCACTGATCCCGCGATAGTTGCGGCCCACGGTGAACGATGCCCGGCGCGTCAGCTCGACCAACCGGAACAGGTAGGCGTCGCGCAGGGCCTTTTTCTGTTTCTGCAGGGCCAGGTCGTCGCCGGTATCGAATTCGTCCAGCAGGGACAGCGAACCTTCCAGGTGGTCGGCGAAGGCCTCGGGCGTCTCGGCGCTGTCGATATCCTCCTGAGCCTGTTTCAGGCGGGCACCGATATCCCGCAGTTCCGGGCTGGAGGTATTGTGGAAGGCCTGCTCGAAGGTCAGAGGCGGTTCGTACTCCAGCTGTTTCAGTTTGGCGTTGTAGCGGATCCCCTTGGGTTCCAGGTATTGATGAAACGCGTATTTTCGCTCGTTTTCACCGAGCTGACGAAGGTTGGCCTCCAGGCGTTTCTTCCAGTCCGGATCCGCGATGGGATCCAGCTCCATCAGCTCGCGGATGATGCCCTCGGGCAGTTCCAGCCGGTCCGCGGCGAATACGCGCTGCCGGTCATCGGTTTTCTGCTGTTCCGCGAGGGCTTCACTCATGCTCTTCCACCTCCATGGTTCGGTCCAGCTGCGGGACGGCGTCGCTTGCTCCAACGGCATCCTGCATCTGCTCGGTATCGACCCCGAGTTCCTCGAGGCGCTCGGCGTAGGGGTTCACCCCGGCTTCCGGGTCATAGGTCGGTCCGGCCGACTCCGACTCCGCCAACTCCGGAGAAATGATGGATGAGGGGGTCTCGGGGTCTTCGTCCGGGGGAGCGAGTTCCGGGCCCCAGAGGCTGTAGCCTCCGCCGACCAGGGCGACGGTCAGCAAGACCAGTGAAACTCGTCCTGGCAAGACAGGCCGCGTGTGGTAGCCGGGCCCTTCGTGCGTCGTGTCGGCGTCGGGTCTTCCGGCTGGTACTGCGGGTGATTCCGCGGCGGGTGCGCGCCGGCGTGGTGCCGGCCGGGGTCGGGTATCGTCCATCGCGTGCCCGCAGGCGACGCAGGTCTGTCGCTCGGCTTCCTGGCGTTCGCCGCAGTGCGGACACTGGCGCATCTCCCGGAAGCCGGCGTCGCTACCGAACAACGGCGTGGCTTCGTCCTCGCCGTCCGCGTTGTCTTCCGCGGTGGCCATATCGCAGTGGATGCCGTTGCGTTCCAGTCGCTGGACCAGGTGTCTTGCCTCTGCCGGGTCGGCAAAGGACGCGATGTGTGCGCCGGGATCACACAGGATTTCCTCGGCGCGCGCCCGAGGTGGCCCGCCGTGGGACGACGGGTCCGTGTGAATCGACAGGGCCCGTTCGAGGGTACGCAGTGCCGGTTCGCGGTCGACGCGGTCGTTGAGCCCGGCAAAGCGGACGTTGGTCCGGGTGTCTGGCATGATCTGTCCGTAGAATGCGGTCGGGTAAATACCAGAAGAACAGGCAGGTTGAACTATTGCACGCCAGATTATGTGACGCAAATCTCGTTCAGGACCCCTTAAGCAGGTAATCCTGCAGCGCAGTGGCCTGTTCTCCGGCCGGTTCCTCGATGCGGATCTGCCAGACCGCGGCCGGGTGGTCCGGGCTCCAGTCGCTGAAGACCACCAGTCCGGCGTAAGGGCCGGAACCGGTGATGCGGCCGTGGATCAGGCGTCCCTCGGAGTCGGCATCCAGCCGCACGGAGAACTCCGGGGCGGGCGCGGGAAGCGTCCAGGAACCGTCGCGGCCGTGTTCGCGAAAGCCCTCGCTGGAGGGCACCGCAGCATCGCCGAAATGGCGCTGCAGCAGCGGCACCGCCAGGCGGTGCGGCAGGCCCAGCACGGTTTCCACGCCGGCGCGCCCCCGGTCCACCGCGCGCGCGGCGGTGTCCAGCGGATTCCTGCGACGGAACGGATTGCGCAGCCAGCGGATCATCACGCCGGCATGATCAAACAGCCCGGCCGGTGCTGCAAATAGGCACAGGTTTCGCCCGAGCCACCCCCTGGCATCCGGCCGGCAGGGTCGCTACGGTGAAATGGCTACAGGCCACACCAACGTTCCAGGAGGTCCTTATGGGTTTTGCCCTGTCCGACATGCAGCTCATCAGCCCGGAATTCGAGTCGCGCGGGAAGATCCCGGCGCGCTACACCGGCGAGGGCGAGGATGTGTCCCCGCCGCTGGCCTGGAGCGGGGCCCCCGAGGGCACCCGCGGGTTCGCGATCATCTGTCACGATCCCGATGCCCCGCTGGTCAAGCCCGGCGCCTACGGTTTCGTTCACTGGGTGCTGTACAACCTGCCACCCGACGTCACCAACCTGGAGGCCGGCACCTCGCTGGGGACCGCCGGGCACACCGATTTCGACCGCAGCGGTTACGGCGGCCCCATGCCGCCCGGCGGGCACGGCGTGCACCACTACTTCTTCTGGGTGCTGGCGCTGGATGCCGATCTCCAGGCTCCGCCGGGGCTGACCCTGGAACAGTTCCTGGAGCGTGCCGAACCGCACGTGATCGGCATGAACCGGCTGGTGGGCACCTACACCCGCGACTGATTCAGTCGAACTGCGAGTCGCCGCGCAGGGCCGAGGCCAGGGTGCCGGTCATGCGGTCGAAACGACGCTCCAGATCCACGCGCCAGTAGCCTTCCCGCTCGCCCGTGTCGGGCTGCGGGCTGGCGGGGTCGACGCGCACGTGGCGTCCGCCGGTGGTGCGCATGTGCTCGATGAACCGCAGGGCGTTGGCGCGCTCGCGAAAGCGGCAGCGATAGTGCTGGCCGACATGGCCGGTCTGCTTGCTGGAGGCGACCGCGTCGTCCATGCCTTCGAGGAAGGCGCGCCCGAGGGCGCGCTCGATCTCCGGGTCGCCGGTGTGTCCGTGCTCGGTCAGGAAGACCGCAAGCCGCATCAGTCGGTGGGTGAAGTATTCCGCGGGCAGGTCCAGCAGCTGCCCGCTGCAGACACGGATGTCGTTGATGCAGGAACGGCCGGTCACGTACTTGGCGCGCACGCCGTTGTCCTCGGCCTTGAGCACCAGCCCCTCCACGCCGCGCGCGTCCAGTTCCAGGATCCGGTGGCGCAGGGCCTCGAGCTCGTCGGGGTGGAACACGCCGTGCTGCGCCGGCTGCGGCAGACCATGGCGCTCGATCCGGCGCTGCTTGTCGGCATGCGGCAGAAAGCCCGCGTGATCGCGGCGCATCATGTCGAACACGAACAGCTGGATGTCGTGTTCCACCTGAGCACTGGTGCCCTCCATGTACGGGGTGTCGGGGCCGGCGATCTCGGCGCACAGGATCAGCTCCGGGTCCTCCTCGAACACCTGCGGGTCGACGAAATCCGGCACCCGGTCGGTGGCGAACGGGCACACGAATCCGCCGCGCGAGAACGCGTAGATCGCGTCGCCCTCGCGCAGGATGCGCACGTTGAAGCCGTCGATCTTCTCCTCGGCCCGGAACGGGCCGTCGAACTGGCGCGGCAGGCCGGCGGCCAGCGACTGGATGCGGGCGATGGACGGGTAGCCGGGCAGCACGCGCCCGTCGGGCAGCACCACGCTGCCGCGCGGAAAGCCATCCACGCTCTCCAGCAGGCGGTGGGAGGTCAGGTCCGCGAACTGCTGCTCGCGGGCGCGGCCCTGTTCCAGGGCGTCACTGAGGGTTTCCGGGTCCATGCTTCAGTGTACCGTCGCGGGTTTCAGTGGTGATTGCCGGCCAGTCCGTGGAGTGCGATGCCCCGCTCATGGGCCTTGGCGGCCTGGCTCGCCAGACGCCGGGCCAGGCTGATGATCCTTAGCTGGCGGTCCATTTCGGCGAGTGACAGGGCACCGAACGTGCCTTCGCGCAGGAGCGCGGATTTCAGTTCCTGGTAGGCGGACTCGACCTCTTCCAGGGCATCCTGCATGTTGCCCGTGGTGGTGTCGGGCTGGTCTTCTTCGCGTTCCAGGCGTGCGCAGTCGAGGGCCCGGATGACGCGGGCCTGCCAGGCGCGGCGCTGTGATGTCATCCGTGGCGTAGTGTCATCCTCCGCCTTGCGGCGCAGTTCCGCAATCTCGGCCGAGCGCGCGGCGGTATCCTGGTGGTAGCGTGCGACCCGGACGGCCTCGGCGATGCCTTCGGCGGCCGGATCGGCCATCGGCACGCGCCCGGCCTGGTTCGCAAACTCGCCAATGGCTTCGACCAGTCTTTCCACTACATCCAGTCGCTGGCGAAATCCTTCTTCGCCCGGAGGCGTTTCGGCCAGAGCATCGCGGGCCATCCGATGGGCCAGATCTCCGGCCCGATCGACTTCCATGACGAGCGATTGCAGGGCCAGCTCCGGTACGCCTGCACTACTGTCGTCCAGGTAGCGCGGCCGGGCCAGGTCGAGGTCGGCCCCCCCGAAGTGATGCTGCAGCCGCCGGATCATGGGGGTGGCGAGGGGGATCATCAGAATCACGCCAAGGACATTGAAGGCGGTATGGAAAAGGGCCAGCAGCATGGCGGGTGCGGGGGCCGTCTCGGGGCCGCCCCAGATCCATTCGATGCCGGCCAGGAACCAGGGAAGCATCAACAGGGCGACGACAGCCGTCAGGGCGTTGAAGATGACATGGGCGGCGGCCACGCGCTTGGCATTGGCGGTGGCCCCGATCACGACGAGCACCGCCTTGATGGTGGTCCCGAGGTTCGAACCGATGACCGCAGCGGCCGCGGCTTCCAGAGGGATGGCGCCACTCATGGCCGCGGTCAGGGCCATGGCCATGGAAGCCGACGAACTCTGCATGGCTAGCGTCAGCAGCATGCCGATACTGACCATGATGACCAGGCCGGCGAATCCGGGGCGTGCGAGAGCACCCAGATCCACCGTCTCGCCCAGGTCCACGAAGGTGGCGCGCAATACGTCGATGCCCAGGAACAACAGGCCGAATCCGGCCAGCGCGAGGCCCAGGTAGCGCAGTCTGGGTCCGCGCATGATGATGAACACGAGCGCCCCGAGCCCGATGGCCGGGAGGGCAAAGGCTTCGATGCGGATCTCCAGCCCGATGATGGAGACCAGCCAGCCGGTGACCGTGGTGCCGACGTTGGATCCGAAGATCACCCAGATCGACTGACCGAGGGTCAGCAGACCGGCATTGGCGAAACCGATGATGGCCAGGGTTACCGCGCTGGAGGATTGCACCAGCGCGGTGACTCCTGCGCCGGTCGCCAGTGCCCGCGTGCGGGTGCGTGTCCAGCTTCCCAGGATCTGGCGCAGGGCCTTGCCACCGGCGGTCCGCAGCCCGTCGGTGAGCAGGTGCATGCCGAGCAGGAACAGCCCCAGACCGCCGAGGAAGCCGGCGATCAGCGCCAGGGCGCCGGTGTCGGGAGCCCCGGTCATGGTCGTACCCCGGTGCCCGATCCCGAGCCCGGGATCGGGTGGCGGCTACAGCTCGATGGTGTCGCCATAGTCCGGGATGCGGGCGTCCAGATCGCGTTCGCGCATCACCTGCGCCAGGGCCTCGCGCGCGGCCGGTTCGCCGTGCACCAGATGGAAGACCGGTCGGTCGCGGAAGCCGGCGGCCCAGTCGAGGAGCCGGGACTGGCCGGCGTGCGCGGAGAGCCCGCCCAGGGTATGCACATGGCCCTTCACCGCGATGTCGTCGCCGTGGATCTTCACTGAGCGGGCGCCGTCCACCAGCTGGCGGCCGAGGGTCCCGGCGGCCTGGAAACCGGCGATCACGAGATGCGTGCTGCGTCGTTCGAGGTTGTATTTGAGGTGGTGGCGGATACGGCCGCCGTTGCACATCCCGGCGCCGGCGATGATGATCGCGCCGCCGGAGATGCGGTTGATGGCCATGGATTCTTCCACCGTGCGGGTGAACTCCAGCGGCGGGAGGTATTCCCGCGTGTTCCCGTTGGCCGCCTGATGCAGCCGTTCCAGGTCCTCCGAGTTCAGGGACTGGCGGCAGCGCGCGTACAGCTCGGTGACGCGGATTCCCATCGGGCTGTCGAGAAAGATCTTCTGCTGCGGCACCCGTCCGGCGTGGTGCAGCATGCCCAGGTGGTAGAGGATTTCCTGCGTGCGGCCCACGGCGAAGGCGGGGATCAGTACGTTGCCGCCATCGTCCCAGGCCTCCTGCAGGATCTGCGCGAATTCCTCGATGGTTTCTTCCAGCGGGCGGTGGTCGCGGTCGCCGTAGGTGCTTTCCAGCAGTACGTGGTCGGCCTGCTCCGGCCGTGCGGGCTCGTTCATCAGCACCGACTCGGGATTGCCGAGGTCGCCGGAGAAGACCAGCCGCCGCTCGCGGCCGCCGGAGGGCACCACCAGCTCGACGATGGCGGCACCCAGGATGTGCCCGGCGTCGTGGAAGGTCAGGCGCGACCCGTCTTCCAGATGTCGGGGCTGGCCGTAAGAGACCGGTTCGCACAGCTCGAGCGTGGTCTCCACGTCCTGTTCGTCGTAGAGCGGTTCCAGCAGCTCGCGGTCGTTGCGTGCGCGCCACTTGTTCTCCCACTCGATGTCCTTCGCCATCACGAAGGCCGAGTCGCGCAGCATGATGTCCAGCAGTTCCAGCGTCCCCGGCGTGCAGTAGATCGGGCCGCGGTAGCCGTCGCGCACCAGTTTCGGCAGCAGGCCCGAGTGGTCCAGATGGCCGTGCGAGAGGATCACGGCGTCGGTATTCGCCGCCACCTCGGCCAGCGAGGCGCGGTTGTGCTCGTCGGCGTCGCTGCCGCCCTGCTGCATGCCGCATTCGAGCAGGTAACGGGCGTGGTCGGTGTCGATGCGATAGCGCGAACCGGTGACCTCGCCGGTGGCGCCCTGAAAGGTAAGCTGTGCCATGCCGCGCAGTGTACCGGCTTTGGCGGGGCGGTCGCAGCGGGTCAGCGGTCGCCGTCTTCCAGCAGCCGCTCGATCTGCTCCGGTTTGAGCCCGGCCACTCCGCGCAGTGGCAGCACCAGCCCGAGGCCGCGTCCGCGCGCGGCGAGTCCCAGTTCGGTGTCCAGCGTGGTGCGCAGGCGTTCGGCGTGGCCGGTCTCCAGTACCGCGAGCAGCAGGGTGCGGGCCCCCTCGTAGTGCAGGCTGAGGATGCGCGGATGGTGGTCGGTGGTGGCGTTGCGCGCATCCAGCAGGGTGAGCCCGGCGCCGCCGCCCCGGCGCACGATTTCCACCGCCGCATCGCGATCGGCGTCCGGGAACATCACCGCCAGCAGCGACAGCGGCAGTCCGGCAGCCGGTGGGGGCGGCTCGTGTCCGGGGGAGGCCGGGGTCTGTGGGCGGGCACTGGCCATGTCCAGCAGGGCCTCGGTGTCGTCGGAGGCCTCCAGGGTAAAGGCCAGGCCGTTATAGGGCTGCAGCAGGTCGAGTTCGAGGTTCAGCCGCCGGGCAATGCGTTCGGCGCGTGCCGGATCGGTCTTCCAGATGCACACCGATTCCAGTCCCTGGTAGGTCACGCCGAAGAAGCGCATGTGCTCCGGAAAGCCGATACCGAACCCCTCGTGCAGCGAGGGCTTCGGTGCACCCTCCTCGGCGGCGATATGCACGGCGCGTTCCTCCAGATCGCCGGCGATCACGGCGACGAGCAGGGCGGGCAAAGGCTCGGTCATGGCTCCCTCCGGTGGCCGCGTACGGGCGGTTCGCCGCATGATAACGCAGGGAATCGAAAGGAGAACGGCATGCTGGATCCGTTTGTACCCGAGTCGAACATGGTCGAGATCCCGGATGCCGGGGCACTGTCGGCAGGAGGGACGGCCGATGTCGGCTGGACGCTGGACTGGAACAGCCCCGAGGCCCGCCATCGCGAATGCCTGTACCTCCCGCGCCTGGACCCCGAAAGGGATCTCTGGCCCGCCGGCGATGGTTCCGGCCTGAGCGGAAGTTCGCCGGGCGAGGCCTGCGAATGGCCGGCGGCGTCCCTGGTACCCGCGGCCGATCCCGCAGGGGTCGTGGAGCTGTCGCCGACGGCCTTCAACCGGCGGTTGCGGCGCCACCGGGTGGTCGAGCCGCGGGCCGGAAGGTTCTATCCACGGGGGTTCATCGCCGGACATGCCGGGATCGAGAAAGGGGACCGGACCCTGTTTCGCGTGGGGGCCCTGGAAGAGGACCGCCTGCTGGCGGACCTGAACCACCCCCTCGCGGGGCGCGAGCTGCGTCTGACCGGTCGGCTGCTGGGGGTACATCCCGAAAGCCGCGAGGGGGCCGCGGTCGACGTGACCGGGCGACTGACCGAACGCGGGCCCGGGATGCAGGCCCGCTGGCGCGGCGTGCCGACGGATTTCTGGAGCGGCGGCGCCTGCGAGCGGGAGGATCCGGAGGACGACGCGGCGTTCTACGCCCGGCCGCGCATGGTCCACCATCTGGATGCCACCGCGCGCGCCGGGGTGGCGGCACTGTACGCCGCGCTGCTGCCGCCGGGCGCACGGGTCCTTGATCTCATGGCGAGCTGGGCATCGCATCTGGACGGGGTTGCCGAACCGGAGGCGGTCGTCGGTCTCGGCATGAACCGGGAAGAGCTGGCCGCGAACCCGCTGCTGAACCAGGCCCTGGTGCAGGACCTGAACACCCGTCCCGGCCTGCCGTTCCCGGCGGACAGCCTGGACGCCGTGGTCTGTACCGCTTCGGTCGAGTATCTGACCCGGCCCGGCGCGGTCTTTGCCTCGGTGCAGGAGGTGCTGCGGCCGGGTGGCGTGTTCGTGGTGACGTTTTCGGATCGCTGTTTCCCCACCAAAGCGATTGCGGTCTGGGAACGGCTGTTCGACTTCGAGCGCATGGGGCTGGTGCTGGACCGGTTTCTGGAGGCGGGGTTCGCGGACCTGGCCACGTTCAGCCTGCGTGGCCTGCCGCGGCCCGCGGACGATCCCTACGCCGGACGCCTGGATCATGCCGATCCGGTGTTTGCGGTCTGGGGCACAAGTCCCCACGGGGACTCTCTGAACCGGTAAACTGCACCCTGATTCGAGATGCCCGCGCTGGCGGGCCGGCACCGACGGGGAGCGCATGGCCGCAAGCAAGGCCAAATCCACAGGCAAGGGGCAGAAATCCGGCGCGAAGACGGGGTCGAAGTCCGGCCCGAAGTCCGGCCAGGGCGCGGCGCCGTCGACGCCGCCCACGCTCAGCGGGCAGCTGCTGCGCGGGCTGCGCGAGGGCGCGCTGCTGATCTTCGGCATGCTGGCGCTGTACCTGCTGGTGGCCCTGGTGACCTATCACCCGGGCGACGCCGCCTGGTCCACCACCGGCGATGGCGACGGGACGCGCAACCTGGGCGGAACCACCGGGGCGTGGTTTGCCGACATCGCCTTTCACCTGCTGGGCCATCTGGCCTTCCTGATCCCGCTGGCGGTCGCCGGCATCGGCTGGTGGCTGTTCCGTCACCGGCGCGATGCGCGTATGGCCAGTGCCCTGGAGATCGGCGTGCGCGGCGCGGCCCTGGTGGTGGCGCTGATCGCCGGTTCGGCGCTGGCGGCCCTGCACCTGCTGCCGGGTGGCATGCCGGTGCATGCCGGGGGAATCCTGGGCGACCTGTTCGGCGGCTGGGCGGTCGCCGGGCTGGGGCTGGTCGGTGGCACGCTGGTGCTGCTGGCGCTGTTCCTTGCCGGGGTCACGCTGTTCACCGGGCTGTCGTGGTTTGCGCTGATGGACGGTCTGGGGCGTGCGCTGGTGCGCGGCTGGGAGGCCGCGAGGGCGCGGCTGGAGCTGGCGCGCGATCGCCGCATCGGCCGGCAGCAGCGGGCCGGGCGCGAAGAACGCGTGGAGAAGGAGCGCAAGCGCACGGCGGACCGCCCGCCGAAACGGGTGGAGCCGAAGGTCGAGGCCCCGCCGCCCAGCCCGCGGGTGGAGAAGGAAAAGCAGGTGCCGCTGTTCACCGCCGGCGAGGGCGCCGATCCGATCCCGCCACTGGGCCTGCTGGACGAACCCCCGGCGGCCTCCGAGGGGCATTCGGAAGAGGCGCTGCAGGCACTGTCGCGCCAGGTCGAGCTCAAGCTGAAGGACTTCGGCGTGGAGGTCGAGGTGGTCGCGGTGCAGCCGGGTCCGGTGATCACCCGCTTCGAACTGCAGCCGGCTCCGGGGGTCAAGGCCTCGCGCATCTCCGGGCTGTCCACCGACCTCGCGCGTTCGCTGTCGGTGATCGCGGTGCGCATCGTCGAGGTGATCCCCGGTCGTTCCACGGTGGGCCTGGAGATCCCCAACGACAACCGCGAGATCGTCGCCCTCAGCGAGATCCTGCGTTCGGAGAAGTTCGACGCCGGCAAGTCGCCGCTGACCATGGCCCTCGGCAAGGACATCGGCGGCGCGCCGGTGATGGCCGATCTGGCGAAGATGCCGCATCTGCTGGTGGCCGGGACCACCGGCTCCGGCAAGTCGGTGGGCGTCAACGCGATGCTGCTGTCGCTGCTGTACAAGGCCACACCGGAAGAGGTGCGGCTGATCCTGATCGACCCCAAGATGCTGGAGCTGTCGGTCTACGAGGGCATCCCGCATCTGCTGTGCCCGGTGGTCACCGACATGAAGGACGCCTCCAACGCCCTGCGCTGGGCGGTCGGCGAGATGGAACGGCGCTACAAGCTGATGTCGGCGCTGGGGGTACGCAACATCGGCGGTTTCAACAAGAAGGTGCGCGACGCGCGCGCCGCCGGCGAGCCGCTGAAGGACCCGCTGTTCGATCCGGCGCAGTCGGTCACCGAGACCGAGGCGCCGGAGCTGGAGCCGCTGCCGTTCATCGTGATCGTGGTCGACGAGTTCGCCGACATGATGATGGTGGTGGGCAAGAAGGTGGAGGAGCTGATCGCGCGCCTGGCGCAGAAGGCGCGCGCGGCCGGGCTGCACCTGATCCTGGCCACCCAGCGGCCGTCGGTGGACGTGATCACCGGCCTGATCAAGGCCAACATCCCCAGCCGCATCGCCTTCCAGGTGTCGTCGCGGGTGGATTCGCGCACCATCCTCGACCAGATGGGCGCGGAGCACCTGCTGGGGCATGGCGACATGCTCTACCTGCCACCGGGCAAGGCGATGCCGGAGCGCGTGCACGGGGCCTTCGTGGGCGACAACGAGGTGCACCAGGTGGTGGAGTATCTCAAGTCCACTGGCGAGCCGGATTACAACGAGGCGATCCTCGACGAGCCGGAGGCCGGCGCGGCGGCGATCCCGGGGCTGGAATCGGGCGAAGGGAACGAATCGGAGTCGGATCCGCTCTATGACCAGGCGGTGCAGATCGTCACCGAGTCGCGCAAGGCCTCGATCTCGTATGTCCAGCGACGGCTGAAGATCGGGTACAACCGGGCCGCGCGCATGGTCGAGGACATGGAGGCCGCCGGGCTGGTCAGCCCGGTGCAGTCCAACGGCAATCGCGAGGTGCTGGTGCCCGATCGCTCGAACGAGTGAGGTGCACGGCCTCGTTCACTGCGGATTAAGCTGTCGCCGCGCAATCTGTTGATCCGAGTTTCCCTGACGGAGATCGCATGAACCCGCGTCCCCCGAGTTTTGCCACTGGCCCGCTGCGCGGGTCTTCCATGCTCGCCGGCTTGCTGGCGGCACTGCTGCTCCTGTTCGCCGCGCCGGCGGCTGCGGCCGATGATGCCCGCCTGGCGCTGGAACGTTTCATGGCCGGCCTGGAGACGTTCTCCGCGGAGTTCACCCAGACGGTCAGTGACGAGACCGGCTTCACCCTGCAGGAATCCGAAGGGGTGATGCATCTGGGGCTTCCCGACCGGCTGTACTGGGAGGTACGCGAGCCGTTCCCGCAGGTGGTGGTGTCGGATGGCCGTGAACTGTGGACGTTCGAACCGGATCTGGCGCAGGCCACGGTGCGCCCGCTGGGCGACGCGCTGGAGGCCACGCCGATCGCCGCCATCAGCCAGCCGGATCGGCTGGAGGAACACTTTCGCACGATGATCCTGCCGGTGCCGGACGGCGAGGCCCTGCGGCTGCTGCTGCTGCCGCGCGACGAGCATGCGGATTTCGTGCGCATGATGCTGGACCTGACCCCGGACGGCGACCTGGTGCGCATGCAGTTCGAGGACCTGTTCGGGCAGGTCACCGACGTGCGTTTCAGCGCCAGCGAGCGCAACCCGGAGCTGGATCCGGACACCTTCCGCTTCGAGGTGCCCGACGGGGCCGACGTCTACCGGCCCTGACCCGTTCCCGGCGGGGTTACAATCCCGGCATGAGTGACGACCTGTTCGACAATGATCTGTTCGGGGACGATCCCGCCGGCGGCCCGGAGGCCGGCTCGCCGGCGGACCCGTCATTGCAGTCCGCAGCCGCGGCAACGACCGTGGATCCCGCCGCCCCGCTGGCCGAGCGCATGCGCCCGGCGCGGCTGGACGAGATGGTGGGGCAGGACCACCTGGTGGGCGCGGATGCCGCGCTGCGCCGCGCGATCGAAAGCGGTCAGACCCCGTCGATGATCCTGTGGGGGCCGCCCGGCTGTGGCAAGACCACGCTGGCGCGGCTGGTGGCCGAGGCCGGTGCCCAGCGGCTGGTGACGCTGTCGGCGGTGCTGGCCGGGGTGAAAGACGTGCGCGCGGTGGTGGATGCGGCGAAGACCCGGCGGCGCAACGGCGTCGGCACGCTGCTGTTCATCGACGAGATCCACCGCTTCAACAAGGGGCAGCAGGACGCGCTGCTGCCGCATATCGAGGACGGCACGCTCACGTTCGTGGGGGCCACCACCGAGAATCCGTCGTTTGCGCTGAACAGCGCGCTGCTGTCGCGGGCGCGGGTGTATCGCATGGAGGCGGTGGGGGCGGAAGCGGTCGAGTCCCTGATCGAGCGCGCCCTGGAGGATCCGGAGCGGGGCCTGGGCGGCCGCGGCCTGACACTGGATGCGGAGGAGCGTCAGCGCCTGGCGCGGGCCGCGGACGGGGATGCCCGGCGTGCCCTGAACTGGCTGGAGACCGCCTCCGACCTGGCCCGCGACGGGGCGATTACCGGAGACGCCCTGCGCGCGGTCATGGGCGCGCAGTCCCTGGCCTTCGACCGCCAGGGCGATGCCTTCTACGATCAGATCTCCGCGCTGCACAAGTCGGTGCGCGGTTCCGACCCCAACGCGGCGGTGTACTGGCTGACCCGCATGCTGGATGCCGGCTGCGATCCGGACTACCTGGGCCGGCGGCTGCTGCGCATGGCCTACGAGGACATCGGCCTGGCCGCAGTCGGGCTGGGCGCGCGGGTGCTCGCGGCCTGGCAGACCCTGGAACGCCTGGGCCGGCCGGAAGGTGACCTGGCGCTGGTGCAGGCGGTGATCGAACTGGCCGCCGCACCCAAGAGCAACAGTGCCTACGTTGCGCTGAACCAGGCGCGCGCGGCGATCCGCGAGACCGGGAGCCCGGGCGTGCCGCTGCATCTGCGCAACGCGCCGACCGAGCTGATGCGCGCGGAAGGCTTCGGGGCCGGGTACCGCTACGATCACGACGAGCCCGATGGCTTCGCCCGCGGGCAGGTCTACCTGCCGGAGGGTCTGGAAGACGAGCGCTTCTACAGCCCGCGCCGGGACGGCACCGAGCGCGCGCTGGCGGAGCGCCTGGACCGTCTGCGCGACGCGGGCGGAAACCCCGGCGGGGAGGGCTGACCGGGTTGCGCATCCGGCATCACAAGCGGTGGCTGACGGTGGCGGCGATCCTGTTCGGTGTGTCGCTGGCGTGGATCCTGCTGACCACCGAGTGGCCGAGCCTTGGCTTCCCGCTGGGCGAGGTGGAGGCCTGGCTGCGGGGCTGGGGTGCGGGTGCCTATCTGGTGTTCGTGCTCGCCTTCATGCTGCTGGCCCTGTTCCCGCTGCCCAGTACCTTCTGGATCCTGCTGGGCGGGGCCCTGTTCGGCCCCTTCACCGGCGCCGCCCTCAGCCTGCTGGCAGCGACCCTGGCGGCGGTCATTGCCTTCCTGCTGGCGCGTACCTGGCTGCAGCCCTGGCTGGCCCCGCGCATGGGCCCGCGCAGCTCGCGGCTGCGCGCCGATGTGGAGGCCGAGGGCTGGCGGGTCGTGGCCCTGACCCGCCTGGTGCCGGTGTTTCCGTTCGCCCCAACCAATTACGCCCTGGGGCTGGTCCGGCTGCCGCTGCCGGTCTTCGCGCTGACCACCATGGTCGCCCTGATCCCCAGCCTGTTCGCCTATGCCTGGCTGGGGCACGCCACCCGGGAGATCGCCAGTGGCGCCGACAGCGGGGTACAGCTGGGTCTGGCCCTGCTCGCGGTGCTGGCGCTGTTGCTGTTGCTGCCGCGCCTGGTGCGCCGCATCTGGCTGGGCCAGAAGACACTGCACACCGAGGCGCCAATGACTTCAGTGTCTCCCTCAGACCCAGGCGAGCAGGACCCCGATGCCCAGGGCGAGGAACAGCAGGGCGGCGAGCGCGCGTAACAGCCGCAGGGGCAGGTGGCAGGCGAAGCGCTGGCCCAGCCACACCACCGGGGCATTCGCGAGCACCATGCCGATGGTCGAGCCGATCACGACCAGGATCAGGCTGTCGAAGGTCGCGGCCAGCGCGCCGGTGGCGACCTGGGTCTTGTCGCCCATCTCGACCAGGAAGAACAGCACCGTGGTGGTCCAGAACACGCCGTGTTTCGACGCGGCCGGCAGCTCGTCCTCGCCATCCGGGACCAGTACCCAGGCGGCCATCACGATGAACCCGATCCCCAGACCCCAGCGCAGCCAGTCCTCCGGGATGCTGGCGCCGATCCACACGCCCGCCAGCGCGGCCAGGAAGTGATTGGCCAGCGTGGCCACCACGATGCCCCAGATGATGGGCCAGGTCTGCTGGTAGCGGCAGATCAGGAGCAGGGCGAGGAGCTGGGTCTTGTCGCCCATCTCGGCGATGGCGACGATGACGGTAGAGACGAGCAGGGCTTCCATGACGGTCTTCCGGGCCGGGTGGGTGGGCAAGACACGTGACATCGCACCACCCACCCGGCCACGGATCGGGGCGCCATGCCACAGGTCTCGCGGGGCCCGGTGCCGCATCGGCGGCGGGGCTGTCTGCACCACGGTCCTCCGGGCGGAGGATCGAATCTGTTGATGCAGACCCCGGTGAGGCAAGGCCACCCGGGTCGCTACTCCCCTGAAGCTGGCAGGACTCTAGTCATCCCGGTCCGCGCGGGCAAGGACGATCGCGGCTCCGGGCTGCGCCGCCGCCGGGGCTTGGGTAGCATGCGCGCGATGAAACGCTTCCTTTACTGGGTCGATCGGGCCCCCCTTTGGCTGTTCGCACTGCTGGTTGCGACCGTCGGCCTGGCCCCCTGGATCCCCGAGCCGCATGTCGCGGAGAAACTGCGCTGGCTGTTTGCCGGGGAACTTACCCGGCCACTCGATGTGCTCGACCTGGTCGTCCATGCCGTGCCCTGGCTGTTGATGGCGTTCAAGCTCTATCGCAACAGTCTCACCACGAAGGGCGCCCCCTGAGCCGATTGTTTCTCCCTGGCTTGTGGGAAATCGACGCGCCGCTTGCCGGCCGCTACCGATTTCGCACCTTTTCAACCCCGGGAGACTCCCATGCGCTTTATTGTTGCCGTCACCGCCGGTACCGACGACCCGACCCGCGCCACGCTTGGCATGATTGCCGCCAATGTGGCCAAGCAGCAGGGCCACGACGTGACCGTCTGGCTGCAGGGCGAGGCCGTGAACATCGCCAACCGCAACGTGTACGACAAGATCGTCGGCCATAACATGCCGGCAATGAAGGACATCGTGGATTCGCTGGTGAGTGAAGGCGTTCCGTTCTGGGCCTGCGAGGCCTGCGCCAAGGGTCGCGACGTCGGCGAGCACAACTTCCTGCCGAACGCCGAGATGGCCGGCATGGGCCACTACGTCCAGGCCGTCGCCGAGTTCGACCGCTCCATGAGCTTCTGATCGGCCGTGCCGTTCCGCGGGCGGGGCGTGATGCCCCGCCCGTTTTTGTTTGTACCCCCGCTGTCAGTCGGTCGAACTGGCACATCGCATGCTTGTTTGTTCCGGGAGTGATTCACGGACGACGAGCATGACCCAGAACACATCCCCGAATTTTTCCCTCGAAGAGTCCATTGGCGATTTCCTGGTCGCCTCGCGCAAGTGCGAGGTGGTGAGCCTGGAGCGCCTGCTGGAGGCGGTGCAGCTGGTCGGGCGCATCCGCGCGCTGGTGCATGCCCTGCAGCGCGAGCGCGGGGCCTCCAGCCTCTGGATCGGGTCCGGCGGCCAGCGCTATACCCGCGAACTGGAGCAGTACCGGGCCGAATCGGACGCCGCCGCGGCCGCGTTCCGCGAGCACCTGGATGGCTGGCTGGCCCCGGACGCCTGCGCCCATGGCCGCAGTCGGCTGCTGGGGCGCATGGCGCTGGCGCTGCATGGCCTGTCCGGCCTGGGCAGCCTGCGCGAGGAGGTCCTGGAGCTGACCCTGAGCCCGATGGACTCGACCCGCGGCTTCAGCGAGCTGATTCGCGCCCTGATGGCCCTGGTGTTCGAGGCTGCGGATTCGGCGACCGATCCCGAGGTCTCGCGGGCCCTGGTGGCCCTGCTGAACTTCATGCAGGGCAAGGAACTGGCAGGGCAGGAGCGCGCGATCGGGGCCGCCGGGTTTGGCGCCGCGAACTTCGAGCCCGAACTGCGCCAGGCGCTGGTCCATCGGATCGATGCCCAGGAACGGGCGTTCCGCATCTTCTCCGAGTTCGCGGCACCGGCGGCCTGTGCCGCCTGGCGCGAGCTGCAGACGGCGGCCTTCGCCGCCGACATCGAGCGTCTGCGCCGCCGGGCCTGTACCGAGGCCTCAGGGCACCACGACCCCGCCCGGGCCGAGGAATGGTTTGCCTGTACCACCGCGCGCATCGACGCGATGAAGGAGATCGAGGATCTGCTGGAGATGCACCTGAACGAGTGCTGCTCGGCACGCATCACGGCGGATCGCGCGGACCTCGGCGCGGTGCGTGACCGGGTCGCGCAACTCGCCGAGTCGGAACTGCGCGACAGCGTCCCGTATGCGGTGTTCTTCGGCGCGCCGGAGGGCCTGGAGCCCGCGCAGGAGGAGGGCGATGCCGCACTCAACGTACCGATCGTCGGACACTCGGTGATGGACTTGGTGCAGCGCCAGGCGGCCCGGCTGCAGTCGGTGGAGGATGAACTGCATGCGGCACGCCAGGCCCTGGCCGAGCGCAAGACCATCGAGCGTGCCAAGGCGCTGCTGATCCAGCACCGCGGCCTCAGCGAGGACCAGGCCTACAAGCTCCTGCGCCAGACGGCGATGAACCAGAACCGGCGCCTGGCCGAGGTCGCCGAGGCGACCGTCGCGATGTCCGACCTGCTGGGCAAGGGCGGCCTGTAGCTAACTCCCCGGGAAACGGATGCCGGCCCTGTGGGAGCGGGCTTGCCCGCGAAGCACCTACCAGTGTCCGCGACTGGCAGGGGCTTCGCCGCCAAGGCGGCTCCTACAGGTAGTGCACCAGCGCGGTTCATCTGCACCGCCGGTGTGCCCCAGGGTGGTGCCGCTTGCGAGTGATATTCCCCTGCGAAGATTCGATTGAGTACCGGGAACCGTCCGATTTTTCCGCGTCAGGATAGGCTTTGCGCCCTATCGGTCGATCAGCAACGGCTAATTGGCACACCTCCTGCAGGAATACCGGCAAGACGAGCCAACGGCGGTTCGTCGCCTGACAACAGGGAGACCCGACGACCGGGCCTCCCACGGGACTGGACAAAGGCGTCCATCACCCGGCTGCAAACGCGGCCGGGCTGATAGGACGCCTTTTTTCGTTTTTGGGATGTGTTTGCTGACAAGGGGAGTGAACCCGCAATGACCGATCACACGAATGACACGAAAAAGACCTCCGGCCTGTCGCGCCGGCGTTTCCTTCAGGCCGGCGGCGTTCTGGCAGGGGGCGCCGCCTTGGGGATGCATCCGGATTTTTTCCGGTCGGCGGCCTATGCCGGGGGATCCGAAGGGCTGGAAAAGACCAAGCTCGAGTTCGGATTTATCCCCTTGACGGATTGTGCTCCGCTCGTAGTCGCCCAGGAGAAGGGATATTTCGCTCGCCACGGGCTCGACGTCCATGTGGCCAAGGAGGCTTCCTGGGCCAATATTCGCGACAAGGTCTCCGTTGGGAGCCTGGATGGCGGGCACATGCTGGCGGGGATGCCGATCGCCGCGACGCTGGGCGTGGGTGCTACCCAGCGCAACACCATCACGGGGTTCAGCATGGACCTCAACGGCAACGCGATTACCGTTTCCAACGAGCTCTACGACCGGATGGTCGAGGCCGATCCGGAGGCTATGAACGAACGGCCGATTTCCGCGCGCGCCCTGAAGAAGGTCATCGATGCCGACCAGGCAGCGGGCCGTGCCCCGATGACCTTCGCCATGGTTTTCCCCGTATCCACGCATAACTATGAACTGCGCTACTGGATGGCCGCTTCCGGGATCAACCCGGATCGGGATGTCCGCCTGGTTGTGATCCCGCCACCCCAGATGGTGGCCAACCTGCGCGCGGGCAACATGGATGGCTACTGCGTCGGCGAGCCCTGGAACATGCGTGCGGTGGACATGGGTATCGGCAAGACCCTGGTCACCAACTACGAGATATGGAACAACAATCCGGAGAAGGTGTTTGGCGTACTGGAGAGCTGGGCGGAAGAACACCCGAATACGCACCAGGCAGCGTTGCGGGCCTTGATCGAGGCCAACGAGTGGATGGACAAGCCCGAGAATCGCGAAGAAGTGGTGCGCATCATTTCGGGCCGCCGTTTTGTCAACGCCCCTGAACACGTAGTGGCCATGTCGATGACGGGGACGCTCCAGTTCAATCCGGACGGAGACCCCGAACCCTTCCCGGACTTCAATGTGTTCCACCGTTACGCGGCCAGCTTTCCGTGGCGCTCGCATGCGGCCTGGTTTGTCACGCAGATGGTTCGTTGGGGGCAGCTGGAAGAGCCTGTGGATATGCGTGCGGTGGCCGAAAAGGTCTATCGCCCCGAACTGTATCGGCAAGCGGCTGCAGAAGTGGGCGTCGCCTATCCCGAGATCGACTGGAAGACGGAAGGCACACGCAATGAACACTGGACCCTGGAGGCGGCCTCCTCGCCGATCGAGATGGGCCCTGACCGGTTCATTGATAACCGCGCCTATGACCCGGATGACCTTGTCGGCTATGTCGACGGTTTCGATGTACACAGTCGCAAGGTCGCCCTCGATGACCTCGCCGACGTCAACGGCTGAGGGAGGCCCACCATGTCCACCAATTACGCCGATATGCAACTGGCGGTTGAACGCGAGAACGACAAGGACGCCGAAGGTCGAACGGAGGCCGCCGCTGGCCGGGAAACCAAACCGGCGGAACGCAACGACACCGCCGGGGCGATCGAATCGGCACACGATGACCGATTCGAGGTGATGGCGGATATGTTCCAGCGCTGGATTCCTGTGCTGGCACTCCCGCTGATTGCGTTCGGATTGCTGCTGGGGGGCTGGGCCTGGCTGCAGTCGACGGTCTCGCCGGACCTCCCGACGCCCGGGCAAGTGTGGGCCGAGGCCGTCTACCTGCTAAGCGATCCGTTCTACGACTACGGTCCGAACGACATGGGGATCGGCTGGCAGGTGATGTATTCCCTTGGCCGCGTCCTGGCGGGCTTCGGCCTGGCAGCACTGGTCGGCATTCCGCTGGGCTTGATGATGGGCGCTTCGCTCTCGATGCGCCGCGCCATTAGCCCGGTCGTGCAGCTGTTGCGTCCCGTGTCCCCGCTGGCCTGGCTGCCGCTCGGTCTGCTGGTGTTCCAGGCGGTCAATCCCTCCGCGATCTTCGTGATCTTCATCACCAGCATCTGGCCGATCCTCATCAATACCGCGGCCGGGGTCCAGGCCATCCCGCGTGACTACACCAACGTATCCCAGGTGCTCCGTCTCGGGCGCCTGGAGGCGGCGCGCAAGATCCTGATCCCCGCAACCATGCCCTACATCCTCACCGGCATGCGGTTGGCGCTGGGGATTGCCTGGATGGTGATCGTGGCGGCCGAGATGCTCACCGGCGGGGTCGGCATCGGATTCTTTATCTGGGACGAATGGAACAACCTCAATGTCGCTTCGATCATCGTGTCGATCTTCGTGATCGGTCTTGTGGGCATCGCCCTGGACGCTGGGGTGGGCCTGATCAAGAAACGCTTCGACTACGCGCCCGCGTAAGGAGAAACACATGAGTCACTATCTCAATCTCGATTATCTGGACATGACGTTTGCGACTCCACGCGGGCCGCTCAACGTGCTGAACAACGTGAATCTGAAGGTCCAGAAAGGCGAATTCGTATCCATCATCGGGCATTCCGGCTGTGGCAAGTCCACCGTTCTGAACATCGTGGCTGGGCTGCTGCGCGCAACCACTGGGGGCGTTCTTCTGGAAGAGCGCGAGGTAGTGGAACCCGGGCCAGAGCGTGCCGTGGTGTTCCAGAACCACTCCCTGCTGCCCTGGATGACGGTGTACGAGAATGTCCGTCTGGCCGTTGACAAAGTGCGCCGCGGAGCTCCCCAGGCCGAGCGCGACGCCTGGACGCTGGAGAATCTCGAACGTGTCCACATGACCCACGCGAAGGATCAGTACCCCGGTGAGATCTCCGGGGGTATGAAGCAGCGCGTCGGGATCGCCCGGGCGCTGGCGATGGAGCCCAAGGTCCTGCTGATGGATGAACCGTTCGGCGCGCTGGATGCGCTGACCCGGGCACATCTGCAGGACGAGGTCATGAAGCTGCGGTCGGATCTGGGCAACACCGTGCTGATGGTCACCCACGACGTGGACGAGGCGGTGCTGCTGTCCGACCGCATCGTGATGATGACCAACGGCCCGGCCGCGACCATCGGCGAGATCCTGGAGATCGACCTGCCAAAGCCGCGCGAGCGCCTGGTGATGGCCGACAACGCGCAGTACAACCACTACCGGGCCGAGGTGCTGCGCTTCCTCCACGAGCGTCACAAGAATCCCGAGTCGGAGGCCGCGTGATGGATACCGCGAACGACAAGCCGCGGCTGGTCCTGATCGGCAACGGCATGGCCGGGATGCGCACGGTCGAGGAGCTGCTGAAGCTCAAGCCGGACATGTACGACATCACCGTGTTCGGTGCCGAGCCCTGGGGCAACTACAACCGCATCATGCTCTCGCCGGTGCTGGCCTCGGAGAAGACCGTCGACGAGATCATGCTGAACGACGATGCCTGGTATGCCGAGCGCGGCATCACCCTGCACAAGGGCCGACGCATCGAACGGATCGACCGCGTGAACCGGCGGGTGATCGCCGAGGACGGCACCGAGGCGCCCTATGACCGCCTGCTGCTGGCGACCGGCTCCGACCCGGTGATGATCCCGGTGCCGGGGCATGAACTGGAGGGCGTGGTCGCTTTCCGCGACATCCACGACGTGGACGCGATGCTCGCGGCCAGCCGCGCACACAAGCATGCGGTGGTGATCGGCGGCGGCCTGCTGGGCCTGGAGGCCGCCAACGGCCTGATGCGCCAGGGCATGGAGGTCACCGTGGTGCACCTGATGGAGCACCTGATGGAGCGCCAGCTGGATGCCGAGGCCGCCGGGATGCTGCGCGGCTCGCTGGAGGAGCGCGGCATGCGTTTTCGCATGGCGCATCAGACCGAGACGATCCTGGGCGAGGGCCGCGTCACCGGTGTGCGCTTCACCGACGGCAGCGAGGTCGAGGCGGATCTGGTGGTGATGGCGGTCGGCATCCGCCCGAACACGGCGCTGGCCGCGTCCGCCGGGCTGCACTGCGAGCGCGGCGTGGTGGTGAACGACACCATGCAGACCTATGACCCGTCGATCTACGCGGTCGGCGAGTGCGTGCAGCACCGCGGCGCCACCTATGGCCTGGTCGCGCCCTTGTGGGAACAGGCAAAGGTCTGCGCCAACCACCTGGCCGAGTACGGTATCGGGCGCTACGAGGGCTCGATGACCTCCACCAAGCTGAAGGTGACCGGGATCGACCTGTTCTCCGCCGGCGACTTCACCGGTGACGAGACCACCGAGGACCTGGTGTTCAAGGATGCCGCGCGCGGCGTCTACAAGCGCCTGGTGCTGAAGGACAACCGCATCCAGGGGGTCGTGCTGTACGGCGATACCCTGGACGGCTCCTGGTACTTCCAGCTGATGCGCGACGCCACGCCAGTGGCCGACATCCGCGAGAACCTGCTGTTCGGCCAGGCGCATATCGGCGACTCCGGCCACGGCGACGAGGCCTCGCGGGTCGCGGCCATGCCCGACGAGGCCGAGATCTGCGGCTGCAACGGCGTGTGCAAGGGCGAGATCGTCCAGGCAATCAGCGAGCACAAGCTGTTCACGCTGGAGGACGTGCGCGCCCACACCAAGGCGTCGAACTCCTGTGGGTCCTGCACCGGGCTGGTGGAGTCCGTGCTCGCCACCACGCTGGGTGGAGACTACTCCGACGCCCCGGCGAAAAAGCCGGTCTGCGCCTGCACCGACCACAGCCACGACGAGGTGCGCGCGGCCATTGCCCGCGACGGCCTGAAGACCATGGACGCGGTGTTCGAGGCCCTCGACTGGAAGACCCCGAACGGCTGCCATGTCTGCCGTCCGGCGCTCAACTACTACCTGCTGGCGGCCTGGCCGAAGGACTACCAGGACGACGCCCAGTCGCGCTTCATCAACGAGCGCGCGCACGGCAACATCCAGAAGGACGGAACGTATTCCGTCGTGCCGCGCATCTGGGGCGGAGTGACCACGCCGGCCGAGCTGCGCGCGATTGCCGAGGTGGCCGAGCGCTACCAGGTGCCCACGGTCAAGTTCACCGGCGGCCAGCGCATCGACCTGCTGGGGGTGCAGAAGGCCGACCTGCCGGCGATGTGGCGCGATCTCGGCGCCGCCGGGTTTGTCTCCGGCCATGCCTACGGCAAGGCCCTGCGCACGGTGAAGACCTGTGTTGGCTCCGAGTGGTGCCGCTTCGGCACCCAGGACTCGACCGGACTCGGCATCCAGCTGGAGCGGATGACCTGGGGCTCCTGGACGCCACACAAGTTCAAGATGGCGGTCTCCGGCTGTCCGCGTAACTGCGCCGAGGCCACGATCAAGGACCTGGGCGTGGTCTGCGTGGACTCGGGCTACGAGCTGCACGTGGGCGGCAACGGCGGGGTGAAGGTGCGCGCCACCGACTTCCTCTGCAAGGTGGAGACCGAGGTCGAGGTGCTCGAATACGCCGGGGCCTTCATGCAGTTCTACCGCGAAGATGCGCGCTACCTGGAGCGCACCGCCCCGTGGATCGAGCGCGTCGGCCTGACCCGGGTGAAGGAACGCCTGGTGGACGACGCCGAGAACCGCGCGGCGCTGTACGCCCGCTTCCTGGAGTCGCAGGAGGTGGCGCAGGTGGACCCCTGGGCCGAACGCGCCGCCGGGCATGCGGCGCACGAGTTCATCCCGATCAAGCCGGTGGACGCGGCCCCGCGCCAGGGGGTGTCGGCATGAGCTGGCTTGCGATCTGTCCGCTCGAGGACATCCCGCCGCTGGGTGCACGCGTGGTGGCGGGCCCGAACGGCGACATCGCCGTGTTCCGCACTGCGGATGACCGCGTGTTTGCCCTGCGCGACCAGTGCCCGCACAAGGGCGGGCCACTGTCGCAGGGCATCGTCCACGGCGAGCGCGTGACCTGCCCGCTGCACAACTGGGTGATCGACCTGCAGTCCGGCGAGGCCACCGGGGCGGACAGTGGGTGCACCCATGCCTTCCCGATCCGGGTGACCGACGGTCAGGTGTGGCTGGACCTCTCCGGCGCCACGGCCAACGCTGCGGACGATTCCGCGGCGGTGCCGTCCGCCTGCCGCGAGGCGGGCTGAGATGGCTGCGGAACAGTCGGTCACCCGTACGACCTGCCCCTATTGCGGGGTGGGCTGCGGCGTGGAGGTGACCGCGACGCCGGAAGGCGAGTTTCCGGTCGCGGTGCGCGGCGACCCCGCCCATCCGGCGAATGCCGGTCGCCTGTGCTCCAAGGGCGCGGCACTGGCCGAGACCCTCGACGACGAGGGCCGGCTGCTGCACCCGGAGATCGGCGGGCGGCGTGTCGACTGGGAGACCGCGCTGGATCATGTGGCGAACGGCTTTCGCGAGACCATCGCGGCACACGGGCCGGATGCGGTCGCCCTGTACGTCTCCGGGCAGATCCTGACCGAGGACTACTACGTCGCCAACAAGCTGATGAAGGGCTTCATCGGTTTGGCCAATATCGATACCAACTCCCGGCTCTGCATGTCCACCGCCGTGGCCGCCCATACCCGCGCCTTCGGGGTGGATGGCGTGCCGGGGAGCTATACCGACCTCGAGCAGGCCGATCTGGTCGTGGTGACGGGCTCCAACATGGCCTGGGCCCACCCGGTCCTGTTCCAGCGCCTGCAGGCCGCCCGCGCGGCGCGCCCGGAGATGAAGCTGGTGGTGATCGACCCGCGGCGTACGGCCACCGCCCAGGCGGCCGACCTGCACCTGCCGCTGGCGCCGGGTACGGATGCCTGGCTGTTCAACGGCCTGCTGGACCATCTGCGCCGGGAGGATGCGCTGGACCCTGGCTTCCTGGAGCGGCATGTCGACGGCTTCGCCGACGCCCTGGCGGCCGCGCGGGCCTCCAGCCCGTCGATCGCCGCGACCGCCGAGGCCTGCGAACTGGAGCCGGAGGCGGTGGCAACGTTCTTCCAGTGGTTTGCCCGTACCGAACGCACCGTGACCGCCTTCTGCCAGGGCATCAACCAGTCCGACAGCGGCGTGGACAAGGCCGGGACGATCCTCAATGTGCACCTGGCCACCGGCCGTATCGGGCGCGCGGGCATGGGCCCGTTCTCGCTGACGGGCCAGCCGAACGCGATGGGCGGGCGCGAGGTCGGCGGACTGGCCAGCCAGCTGGCAGCCCACATGGGCTTCGACGACGCGGCCCTGGACCGGGTCGGACGTTTCTGGGGCGCACCGAACCTCGCGCGCCAGCCGGGGCTGAAGGCGCTGGACCTGTTCCGCGCGGTCGAGTCGGGGCAGGTGAAGGCGGTCTGGATCATCGGCACCAATCCGCTGTTCAGCCTGCCCGAGGCCGCGCGCTTCGAGCAGGCCCTGGCCGCATGCCCGCTGGTCGTGGTCTCCGACTGCGTGCGCGAGACCGAGACCACGCGGGTAGCCGACGTCCTGCTGCCGGCGACCACCTGGGGCGAGAAGGACGGCACGGTAACCAACTCCGAGCGCCGCATCTCGCGCCAGCGCCCGTTCCGGGCGCCCCCGGGCGAGGCCCGCCACGACTGGTGGGCGCTGGCCCGGGTCGCGCAGCGCCTGGGTTTCGCCGACGCCTTTCCCTATACCCGCCCGGGCGAGGTCTTCCGCGAGCATGCGGCGCTGTCCGCCTTCGAGAACCACGGCACGCGCGACTTCGACATCGGCGCGCTGGCCGGGCTGTCCGACGCCGAGTACGACGCCCTGGAGCCGGTGCAGTGGCCGCTGCCGGCGGGGAGTCGGACGGGCGCCGAACACCTCTATGCCGATGGCCGTTTCTTTACCGCCAGCGGCCGCGCGCAGCTCGCGGCCGTGACCCCCCAGACTCCGACCGACCCAGTCGATGCCGAGTATCCGCTGCGCCTGAACACCGGCCGCATCCGCGACCAGTGGCACAGCATGACCCGGACCGCACGCACCCCGCGCCTGAGTGCGCATCAGCCGGAACCGTTCGTCGAGATCCATCCGGTGGATGCCGGACTGTTCCGGGTCCAGGCCGGCGATCTCGCCGAGGTGACCAGTCGCCACGGTCGTCTGCTCGCGCGGGTGCAGGTGAGCCGCGAGCAGCGCCCGGGCAGCGTGTTCGTGCCCATGCACTGGAGCCGGCCGATCGCGCGGCTCGCCCGAGTCGATGCGCTGGTGCCCGCGCATGTCGACCCGGTCTCCGGGCAGCCAGCGTTCAAGCATACGGCCGTGGCCGCCCGCCCGGCGACGCTGGACTGGCACGGCTTCGTGCTGAGCCGCGAGCCGATCGCCGCGCCGGAGGCGGACTATGCGGTCACCGCCCGCGGTCCCCGACACCTGCGCACCGAACTGGCCGGGCGGGGCGCACCGCCCACGATGGATGCGTGGCGCGAGCGCCTGGACGGGCCGGGGGAATGGCTGGAGTTCGCCGACCCCGCCGGGGGACGCTATCGCGCCGCGCGGATTCACGAGGGCCGGCTCGCCTGCGTGCTGTTCGCGGGCCCCGACCGGGGCTTGCCCGAGCGCGAGTGGCTGGCCGGCCTGTTCGCGGCCGAGACGATCAGCGATACCGAGCGCATGGCGCTCCTGACCGGGCGACCGCCGAACGGCCAGGCCGCGCGCGGACGCATGGTCTGCGCCTGCTTCGGCGTGGACGAGACGCGTATCCGGGCCGCGATCCGCGAGCAGGGGCTGGCCACCTGCGAGGCCGTCGGTGCGGCCCTCGAGGCCGGGACCAACTGCGGCTCCTGTAGCCCCGAGATCCAGACCCTGTTGAATGAAGAAGCCGAGGCGCCCACGGACCCCGTGGCGCGGGAGGGATAAGCATGGAACACCTGCCGATCTATATGCAGTTGCACGGCCGCGAGGCCCTGGTGGTCGGGGCCGGGCCGGTGGCCACGCGCAAGGCCGCGCTGCTGCTGGAGGCCGGGGCGCGGGTGCGCCTGCGGGCCCCCGAGTACAGCGCCGCCGCCGAGCGCCTGCTGCGCGAACAACCGGGGGCGATCCGCCGCGATCCGGGGATCTATGACACCGAATGCCTGGCGGGGGTGGCGATCGTGATCGCCGCGACCGACGACGCGGCGGTGAACCGTCAGGTCTCGGAGGACTGCATCGCGCGTTCGATCCCGGTGAACGTGGCCGACCAGCCCGAGCTGTGCAGCTTCATCCTGCCGGCGATCGTGGAGCGCGGGCCGCTGACCATCGCGATCGGCTCCGGTGGCCGCGCCCCGGTGCTGGTGCGCCTGCTGCGCGCGAAGATCGAGAGCCTGATCCCGGCCGGCTATGGCCGGCTCGCCGATCTCGCCGGGCGTCTGCGCGACCGGGTGCGCACCCACTTTGACAGCGTGAACGCGCGCCGCGCGTTCTGGGAACGGGCCTTTGCCGGGCCAGCCACCGAGTTCGCCCTGGCCGGGCGCATGGACGCGGCCGAGGCGCGCCTGGAGCAGGAGCTGGCGGATGCCTCGGCCCGCACGCCGGGCGAGGTCTACCTGATCGGCGCCGGGCCGGGCGATCCCGACCTGCTGACCTTTCGCGCGCTGCGCCTGCTGCAGCAGGCGGATGTGGTCGTCTACGACCGGCTGGTGTCCTCCGAGGTGGTGAACCTGGCCCGGCGCGAGGCCGAGCGCTTCTATGTCGGCAAGGAGCGCGACCATCACTGCGTGCCGCAGGAGGAGATCAGCGCGCTGCTCTCCCGACTGGCGCGCGAGGGCAAGCGCGTGGCGCGGCTGAAGGGCGGCGACCCGTTCGTGTTCGGCCGGGGCGGCGAGGAGCTGGATGTGCTGGCGCGCGACGGCGTGGCCTACCAGGTCGTCCCCGGCATTACCGCGGCCAGCGGCTGCGCCGCCTATGCCGGCATACCGCTGACCCACCGCGACCATGCTCAGTCGGTGCGGTTCATCACCGGCCATACCCGCGAAGGGCGGCTGGATGTGGACTGGTCGCAGCTGACCAGTACCCGCGAGACCCTGGTGTTCTACATGGGCCGCAAGGGCGTGGGCGAGATCTGCCGGGGGCTGAAGGGTGCCGGCCGCGCCGGGCAGACCCCGGCGGCGATCATCGAGAACGGCACCACCGCCCGCCAGCGCGTGGTCAGCGGCACGCTGGATAAGCTGGCCGCGCGTGCCGAGCGCGAGCAGGTGGGTTCGCCCAGCCTGATCGTGATCGGCGAGGTAGCGGCCTGCCACGCGCGTCTGGCCTGGTTCCAGCCGGATGCCGGGGCCGCCACGGTGTTTCCGCAGCCGATGCCGATGTCGGGGCCGGGGTCGCGGGCCGCGGCGGCGAGCGCGGCGTGACGGCCGCATCCGTCCTGCCGGAGGTGGCGGCCAGTGGCCTCGCGGGTCGCCGCGTCGCCTTGCCTGAGAGCCGGGCGCTGGAGGTCTTCGCCGGTCTGCTGGAGCGGCGCGGGGCCGAGGTCTGGCGCTGTCCCCTTATCGCGATCCACGACAGCCCCGACCGCACGGCGATCGAGGCCTGGCTGCACCGGGCGATCGAGGCGCCGTTCGACCGCCTGATCTTCCTGACCGGCGAGGGCTTCACCCGCCTGACCGGTTTTGCCCGGAGTGCCGAACGCGAGGACGCCTGGCTGGCGGCCGTGGCGCGGACGCCGACCCTGGTGCGCGGCCCCAAGCCGGGGCGGGCAATGAAGCCCTTCGGCGTGCGGCCGGATGCGATCGCGGCCACACCGACGACCGAGGGCATCATCGAAACCCTTTCCGGACAGGATCGGGCCGGGCAGCATCTGGCCGGGCAGCGTATCGGGGTGCAGCTCTACGGCGCGGAACCCAACCGCCGCCTGCTCGAGTTCCTGGAGCAGGCGGGCGCCGAGGTCTTTCCCGTCTGGCCCTACCGCTATGCGGACGCCGCCGCGACCGGGCGCGTGACCGGGCTGATCGAGGCCCTGATCGCGGGGGAGGTGGATGCGATCGCCTTCACCAGCCAGGCCCAGGTGCGGCGCCTGCTGCGTGTCGCCCGTGACTCGGGGCATCAGGACACGCTGCTGGCAGCGCTCGGCCGGACCGTCGTCGCCGCGATCGGCCCGGTGGTGGCCGAGGAACTGCGCACCCACGGCATTTCTCCCGCGGTGGTCCCCGAAGGCCGCTACTTCATGAAGCCGCTGGTCTCGGCGCTTACCCGGCATCTGCGGGCGGCTGCGTAGGGAACTTGTGGCCCGGGCGGATGGCCCACGGATTGAATCCCCTGCGGTGATCCGGGCCATGAAACCAACGTCCACACGGCGTTCGCGCCGATCCTTCCTGCGCTGGATGGCCGGCTCCGCCCTTGCGGCCGGTGCCGGCTCGCCGGTCACCGCCAGGGTCGCCACCGCCGCGCCCATGCTCTTGCCGACCACGTACGGGCGCAGGTCCGTGTAACGTTCGTCCAGGGCGCGGAGCAGGGCGCGGGCGTCGACGGCCAGGGCCGTGTGGCCGGCCCAGTACCCGGCCGAGTCGGTGCGGCCGAAGCCGCGCTGGTCCGGGGCGTAGACCGCAATGCCGCTGGCGGCCAGCGGGCGTGCGAGGGCGTGCATGCTGCCGCCGTAGTCATTGAAACCGTGCAGGGCCAGGACCACCCGTTCGGGCTCGCGCGGACCCCAGCGGCGCAGCGGCAGTTCGCTCCCGTCGGGCATCCGGGCCAGACCCTGTTCCAGCCGTGCGGGCTCGGGATTCTCGGTGGCCGGTGCGGGAAGGCCGGCGGGCGTGGCGGCGCAGCCACCGAGCAGCAGGCCGACCAGCAGTGCCGGGATGAGGCGGGCGAGGCGTGTCATGCGCGCTCCGGAGGCGGCGGGGGGTCAGGGCTTGCTGCGCAGGTCCAGGTCATAGAGGTTGTCGCCGCCCAGCCGGAACTCGCGAAACGGCGGTCGCAGCGCCCGCGACAGCGAGTCGATCGGGGGCAGGGTGATGCCCGGGCGGCCGGAGCCGATGATCATCGGGGCGATGGTGAGATGCAGGCGATCCAGGGTGTCGGCGGCCAGGAAGCGCGAGACCGTGCGTCCGCCGCCCTCCACCAGCAGGCGGTTCAGGCCGCGTGCCTCGAGGTGGTCGCGCACCCGGCGGGGGGCAAAGCGTTCGCGCTGTTCGCCGTCGGCCATGACCGTCTCGACGGGCAGCTCCGCGCGTTCCACGTGGGCCGGCAGGTGATCCGGAGCATGCCCGGGCTTGTGCAGGACCAGGGTGGTCGGCCCGCCGGCCGCGAACACCTTGTGATCGGCCGCGAGGCGGCCTTCGGGGTCCAGCACCACGCGCAGCGGATTGCGGCCCTCGACCTCGCGTACCGTCAGCTGCGGGTCGTCGCTGGCCACGGTGCCGGCGCCCACCACGATGGCATCCACCAGGGCCCGCAGTCGGTGCAGGTGGCGGATGTCCTCCGGTCCGGTCACGTACTGGGAGTGCCCGGTATGCGTGGCGATCCGTCCGTCGAGGCTCTGTCCCAGCTGGCCGATGGCGATGGTGTCGGGTTCGAGGATCGGGCCGTAGAGGTCCAGGACCTCGTGGGCGGCCGGGGCCAGCGGGCCCGGCAGGGGCTGGCAGGCCGCATTGTCACAGCGGGTCAGCAGCCATCGCCAGGCTCGCGCTTCGGTGATGATTTCTTCGCTCATGGCTTCTCCCCGAGCAGGGTTTGGGGACGGCGGCGGGGCAGTTGGGGTAGTCTGACCGTTCGAGGAGCTAACTTCATCAACCCGACTCCGTATGGAAGTACCCGATGCACAACGCCGATCGCGGGATCTTTGACCTTCGCCGGGGCCATCCGATTCGTGTCAGCGGTTCCGGAACGGATGTCCTTGCAGCGGCCGTCGAGGGCCTGACACCGGGACAGCTCGATCGTCTGACCGTGATGACCGGCGGACGCCCCCGCCTGATTCTAACCCCCCACCGGGCGTCGGCAATGGGCTGGCCGCAACCGCTGGAAGAAGGCTGGGAAGGCGTGGCACTGCAGCCGACCGGCACGGTGGATCCGGAATCGCTGTTTGTCCTCGCCAGCGCGCCCGAAGGCTCCGATGATGCCAGTTCCGCCGCCCGCCTGCTGGAAGGCGCGGTGCTCCAGCGCGCCGCCGAGAGCGAGGCCGCCGCGCTGGAGCTGGTGCGCGCCGGTCGGCTGCTGCCGGCGGTGGTGACGGCCTTCATCCCCGATCCGGAGCCCGAGGCGATCGCCTCGGCGGTGGCCGACGGCATGCTGCTGGACGTGGACGCCGCGCAGGCGCGCGAGGTGGCGGAGCATCCGCGCCTGGAGCTGGCGCATGTCAGCGAGGCCCCGGTACCGCTGGCGGACGCTCCGGTGACCCGGTTCATGCTGTTTCGCGAGGGCAACGGGATCCAGGAACACGTGGCGTTGGTGATCGGCGAGCCGAGCCGCTGGCCGGATCCGGTGCCGGTGCGCCTGCATTCGGCCTGCCTGACCGGCGACCTGTTCGGCAGCCTGCGCTGCGACTGCGGGGATCAGCTGCGTCGCGGGGTCAAGATGATCAACGACAGCGGTGGCGGGGTGCTGCTGTATCTCGCTCAGGAAGGCCGCGGCATCGGTCTGGCCAACAAGCTGCGCGCCTACACCATGCAGCATGCCGGCATGGACACCATCGACTCCGACTGCCAGCTCGGCTTCGGTGCCGACGGGCGCCGCTACGAGGCGGCGGTGGAGATGCTGGAGTTCCTCGGGATCGAGCGTGTGCGCGTGCTGACCAACAACCCCGCCAAGATCGATGCCCTGCGCGCCGGCGGGATCGAGGTGGCGTCGCGCGAACCGGTGCACGGCACCGTCAACCCGCACAACCTGCGCTATCTCAGCACCAAGGCGGATCGTGGCGGGCACTGGCTGGAAGAACTGCTCGCCGCCGAGGCCGAGCGCGGCTAGGGGGGTGCTCAGACCCCCTTGATCTGATCGTCGCGCCAGGCGTAGAGGAAGCGCTGCTGCGACTCGGTCAGGGTGTCGAGGCCGATGCCCAGGGTCTCCAGCTTGAGCTCGGCCACCTCGCGGTCCACCGCGTCGGGCACCGGGTGGACACCGGGCTCCAGCCCCGCCGCGCGCTCGACCAGATGGCAGGCGGCGACGATCTGCATGGCGAAGGTCTGATCCATCACCTCGGCCGGGTGGCCCATGGCGGTGGGCGTGGCCAGATTCACCAGCCGCCCCTCGCAGACCAGATGCAGGCGGCGGCCGTCGGCCAGGCGATACTCCATGATGCCCGGCCGCGCTTCGTGCGGCGGCTCGACGCTCAGCCCCGCCAGCGCCTCGGCGTCGATCTCCACGTTGAAGTGGCCGGCGTTGGCCAGCAGCGCGCCGTCGGCCATCGCCTCGAAGTGCTCGGCGCGGATCACGTCGCGGTTGCCGGTGGTGGTGATGAAGATCTCGCCCCAGGCGGCCGCCTCCAGCATTGGCATGACCTCGAAGCCGGCCATGTGGGCGCGCAGTGCCTGGCGCGGTTCGATCTCGGTGATCGCCACCCGGGCCCCCAGTGCCCGCGCCTTGCCGGCGATGCCGAGACCGCAGTCACCAAAGCCGGCCACCACCACCCGCTTGCCGGCCAGCAGCAGATTGGTGGTCAGCAGCAGGTTGGTGAGCGACGACTCGCCGGTGCCGTGGATGTTGTCGAACTCGTGCTTCATCGGCGTGTTGTTCACCGCATAGGCGGGGAACGGCAGGGCGTCGGCGCGCGCCATCGCCTGCAGCCGCTGGACACCGGTGGTGGTCTGCTCGCACATGCCGATGAAGCCGTCGAGCAGCGCCGGGCGCTGGTGGACCAGCCGCGCGGTCAGCTCGGCGGCGTCGTCGAGGATGAAGGTCGGTCCGTGGTCCAGCGCCTGTAGGTGCAGCGCCTCCAGCTCCGCCTCGGAGACCCCGCGCCGGGCGTAGCCGGTGATGCCGTCCTGCTCGTTGAGGGCGGCGACCACATCGTCCTGACTGGAGCCCGGCTCGCTGCCGGTGAACACTACCTCGGCGCCGGCGGCGGCGAGCGTCTCGACGAACACGCCCGTCTTGGCCTCCACATGAGAGCAGACACCCAGGGTGATGCCGGCCAGCGGCCGGCTGTGGCCGAGGCGTTCACGCAGGGCGGCGTGCACCGGCATGTGCTCCCTTGCCCAGGCGAGTTTCTGGCGACCCTGTTCGATGTCCGCGGCCATGACGTCCTCCCGTGAATGCGAAAGGCGGGAGTGTGCCGCGCCCCGGTGGGGACGTCCACCGTCGTCAGAGCAGGGCCACCACGAGGATGGCCACCAGGCCCAGGGCGAGCAGGCCGAGCATGACCACGGGCGAGGCTCCCGCGGCACGCTGCGCCCGCCGGCCCGCGCGGCCCTTGAAGGTCATCGCCAGGGCATGCGAGGCGGCATCGAGATGAGCATGCAGTTCCGCGTGCAGCCGCCGCGACCGTTCTTCATCGAGGGGTTCGAGAATCCGGCCGTCGATCCGCGCCCGGCCGTTGTCGAAGCCGACGGTCACGATATCCACCGGCCAGTGGCGTTCGGCGCGGAACAGGTCGACCAGCGCGGTCTGCGCGCTGGGGCTGGTCCTGAGGGCCTCGTGATCCGCTGCAGAGGCGGCGCGAATGCGCACACGCCGGGTCAGCCGTGAATCCGGCAGGGGGCGTTCCAGCGGCCCCAGCAAAGGGCGCAGCAGGCGCTGCCACCAGCGTCGGCGCCGGAGGGTCAGACAAAGGTCCGGCGGGGCGTCCCGCTCGATCCGGAGCAGGTCGCCGGACGCGGCTGCCTGCGACGGGGTCCCGGGGGACGCGCCCGGTGCGGGCCCGGGCAGGTCCGCGCGCAGGGGGGCGGGGTGCCCGGGCGGATGCATGGGTGAATGCATGGGTGAAGGTCCCTCCGATTCAGGATCTTGGCCAGACCTTGAGGGAATTCACACGGCGGAACAATATACCCAATGGGCCATTCCGTTAGCCGGGCGTGAAGCCGCACGGCCCGCGCCGCCTCGGGCTACTGCATGACCCAGTTGCCGTAGACGTCGCGGCAGGCGGTGCCGGTGATGGTCTCCGCTTCGCCGTCGATGGTCGCCAGGACTTCGTATTCGCGGCACGGGCGGCCGTCGCGTTCATAGGTACGTTTCGGCGTGGCCCGGTACTGCTGTCCGGTGTTGGGATTGCGCCACTCCCGGGTTTCGCGGTCTGGGGCGGTCTCCAGGGTCTGCTGCACGCGCATGCGGTCGACCTCGTCCATGGAGCGGCCGATGGCACCGCCAATGGCCGCACCGGCGAGGGTCCCCGCGATGGTGGCGGCCATCTGCCCGCGGCCGCCGCCGATCTGGCTGCCGATGACGCCCCCGGCCGCGCCGCCGATGACCGCGCCGGTCTGTTCGCGGGTGGGAGGGTGGGTGCAGGCGGCCAGGGCCAGGGCGGTGCCGCCAACGATGGTGACGATGAGGGACTGGCGAACGAACTTCATGGTTTTCTCCCCACGGCCGCCCACCGCGCCGCGTGAATGCGGACCTGCAGCCTTGACGTGCCGTTGTAATGGTTCCATTCAGGAGACCCCGCAAGCTGTATCCGGGTTCCCGGCGGCCACGGATCCCGTGCATCCGGTTCCAGCGCATTGAACCAGATCCCCTGCAAGTCACCATCGGCCGTCTCCAGACGCAGCCGCAGATGGCGTCCGTCGCCCATCCGGCGCAGGCCGCGCAGTACTCCCTCCCAGACGAACACCGGGCGCGGGAAACCGCGGCCCCAGGGCGCCAGGGCGTCGATCTGCTCGAGGGTCCCGGCCGCCAGGGCACGCGGGGACGGGCCCTCGCCATCGATCTCCAGCACCGGGCCGGGTGTCCAGCCGTGCTCGCGCTGACTGTCGGCGCAGACCCGTTCCCAGGCACGAGCCAGGCGTTCGCGGTCGGCGCGGGCCAGCGTCAGGCCGCCTGCCTGCGCGTGGCCGCCGTATTTCTCCAGCAGATCGGGTTCGGTGGCGGCCATCGCGGCGAATGCATCGGCGACATGGAAGCCGGGTACCCCGCGCGCGGAGCCGGTCACCCGCCGGTCGCACTCCCATACCGGCGATACGCACAGCACCGGCAGGCCGCGGGCCTCGACCATGCGCGAGGCGATGATGCCGTGTACCCCCGGGTGGCCGTCGGGCAGCCACAGGCACAGACCCGAGACCCCGCGGGCGGCGGCCCGGGCGGCCTCCTCACGCGCACGCACGGTGAGCTCGCGCTCGATGCGGCGCCGATTGTCGTTCTCCTCGTCCAGAGCCGACCACCAGTGCTCGGCTTCCGCTTCGTCCTCCGCCAGCAGGAAGCGGACCCCGGCCATTGCCTCGTCCAGGCGGCCGCGGGCGTTGATGCGCGGGCCCAGACCAAAGGCCAGGTCGGATTCGTCCAGCGGGCGCTCGCCGCCGGTGAGCCGCCGCGCCGCGACCCGCCAGCAGGGCCGCGCGTTGTCGGCGTTCATGCGCCGCAGGCCCTGATGGACCACCACCCGGTTGTTGAGGCTGTCGCCCAGCGTCACGCAGTCGGCCACAGTGCCCGCGGCCACTTCGGCCAGCAGGTCGATCAGCAGCGTGCGTCCGGCGGCGTCCTCGCGGCCGGTGTCCTGCTGGCGCAGGCGGTGGACGCGCATCAGCAGCAGCCAGGCCACCATGCAGCCGGCGATGGCGGGGTCGCCATAGCGGCTGTCGCTGCGCGCCGGGCTGACGCAGGCCAGCGCCGAGGCGGGCACGCCGTCTGTCGGGATCACGTGATGGTCGGTGACGATGGTGTCGATGCCGGCGGCGTGCAGGCGGGCGATGCGTGCCTCGTCGCCGGAGCCGTTGTCGGCGGTGATCACCAGATCCGGCCGGGGGCGGGCGGCGAGGATACGGTCGGCCAGGGCATCGGACAGGCCGTAGCCCTCGCGCAGCCGGTGGCCGATCCAGGACCGCAGACGCACCTCCGGGTGACCCAGTACCCGGGTCAGGCCGCGATACAAAAGCGCGTGACTGGTGACCCCGTCGACGTCGTGGTCGGTTTCCAGGGCCACGGTCTCGCCGGCCTCCAGCGCCCGCAGGATGCGCCGTGCCGCCGTGTCCAGATCGGGCAGGGCATCGGGGGGCGTCAGGGCGCGCAGCGGGCGTTCGACAAAGCCGGCCCGCAGGACATCCGGGTCGGTCTCGCTCACCCGGGCGGCGATCAGGCGGGCCTGCAGCGGGGTCAGTCCGGCCGCGCGCGCCGCGGCCTCCACGTCCGGGTCCGGCCGGCGCCGGACCCAGGTCGGCTCCGGCGGGGGCGCAAGGTTCTGATCAGGCGGGGGATCCGTGCTGGACATCGGGGCACCGCGACCGGGGGTCGTCGGGAAACGGGCGCACAGGATAGAGGGCGCGGCGTCTGCCGAGAAGTGTCCCGTCCGCGGGCAGGGCAACGCCCGTCCCGGGCAGCGGTTCGGTCCGTCAGTGGTCGGACGCCGCCGCGGGCCACAGGGCCGGCCACAGGCGCAGGGTCAGCAGCGCCAGCCCGGCCGTGGCGAGGGCGATCCCGGTGGCGGCCAGTGCCGGGCCGACGAGCCAGCCGCCGATGGCGGTGACGGCTGCCCCGGCGTTGAGCAGGCCCCACTGGGTCCAGGACCACGGGCCCGCGCGCACCGGGCGCTCCATGAACCGCGGGATCATGTGTTCCGCCAGTCCGGCGATGAACGGGGTGATAAAGCCGAGCAGGAAGACATGCAGTGCACCCGGCCACGGCCCGTCGGCTGGCAGCAGGCCGCCGTGCAGCGCCAGCAGGCCCCCGGCGATCGCCAGCCATACGACCGCGGACAGCAGATGGGCGCGGCTGGCCGGCGCCAGGGCGATGCCCACCGGCGTCGAGTGGCCGCTGCGCTCGGGCGTGCCGGCCACGATTTCGCGCGCCTCCTCCGGACTCTGCACACCGACCCCGCGCAGTTCGCCGTCCACGACCAGTGCGGGGACGGTCTTCAGGCGCAGCCGCTGGACCAGTTCGCGGCCTTCGGGCGTGCCCATGTCCACCACGCTGAAGTCGAACTCGCGTTCGGCCGCGATCCGGCTCCACACGGCCTCGGCCGAATCGCAGGAGGGGCACCACTGAGAGACAAGAAGCTGTACGCGCATGCGTGCCTCCGGGATCAGTCGGCGCAGCGCATGCACTGGACGCCGTAACGTTCGATCCACTGTTCCAGCGACTCGCGGGCCCGCTCCCCGGTGTACAGGTGCTCGCGCGCGGTCTCGGGGTCGTCCGGGCGCAGGCGCAGCAGCCAGGCCTCGTCGTAGGGTGCACGGTTGACCAGGTCGGGCTGTGCGGTCACCGCGGCATTCACCTCCTCGATGGTGCCGTCGAACGGTGCGGGCACTCCGCCGGCCCATTTGCCGGATTCCAGCCGTGCCAGCGTCTTGCCGCGCCTGCGGTGGGTGCCGGGGCGCTTGAACGTGGTGTACTGCAGGCGCCCGGCCATGGTCTGCGCCGGGTCGGTCAGCCCCAGGGTAAAACTGCCGTCGGCCTCCTCGCGGGCCCACAGGTAATCCAGATCGTAGTAGAGATCCTCGGGGATCTCGCAGCCGCGATATTCGCTCATGATCAGGCCTCCCCGGGACCGCGCCGGCGCACCGTGAGCAGGATGTTGAGGGTGAACAGCAGCATGGCCGCCCAGGTCAGCAGGCCCCCCGCGAGCAGGATCTCGCGGCTGCCGGCCAGCCAGCCGGCGGCCATCGCCGGCAGACCGGCGTTGGCCAGCACGAACTGGGCATCGGCGGTGCGCTCGGAAAACAGGTTGCGTCCCGAAAAGCGGGGCAGGGCATGGAGGCCGATCCCGTAGATCATCATGGTGACGAAGCCCAGCAGCACCAGGTGGGCATGCAGGCGCACCGCATCGCCGGTGATCGTGCCCGGCGCCAGCAGCCAGAGGACGGCCACCCCGCCACCGAGCAGGGCATAGACGAGAGCGATGGTGATGAACAGACGGTTGCGCGTCAGCACGCCTTTCTCCATTCCGAAAAAATTGATCCTTAATAAATCTTATAGTCGGAAGGTGTCGGGGTCAACGTATATGTGCTAGAGAAAAAGGGGTGTTGCAATCCACGGTAAGAAAATCGAACTTGCGAATTACATACATCTTCGATTAGCGTTCCCGGCTCCACCTGAATACCGAGGAATGTCTGCATGCTGGAATCCGGGACCCGCGAGATCGTCAAATCCACCGTGCCCGTGCTGGCGGAGCACGGCGAAACCATCACCCGGCGTTTCTATGCCCGGATGTTCGAGGCCCATCCGGAGCTCAGGAACGTCTTCAACCAGGCGCATCAGGCCGCCGGTGAACAGCCGCAGGCCCTGGCCCGGGCAGTGATGGCGTGGGCCGAGCACATCGACGAGCCGCAGGTGCTGGAAGACACCGTGCGCCGGATCGCCCACAAGCACGTGAGCCTGCGGGTGACCGCGGATCAGTACGCCATCGTCGGGGAACATCTGCTGGGAGCGATGGGCGAGGTCCTGGGCGAGGCGGCCACACCGGAGATCGTCGGGGCCTGGGAACAGGCGTACTGGGAGCTGGCGCGGATCCTGATCGACGCCGAACAGTCGCTGTACGATGAACAGGCCGCGCAGACCGGCGGCTGGACCGGCTGGCGGCGTTTCCGCATCCGCAGCAAGATGCCCGAAAGCCGTGAAATCACCTCGTTCGAGCTGGTGCCGGAGGACGGCGGCGCGATTCCCGAACACCGAGCGGGGCAGTATGTTTCGGTCCGCATGGGTCTCCCGGAGGAGGGCATCGTTCAGCCGCGGCAGTATTCCCTGACCCACCCGCCGGGCAGCGACGCCCTGCGAATCTCGGTGAAGCGGGAAGCTGGCAACGGCGCTCCGGATGGCCGGGTGTCCGGTCGGCTGCACGACGCGCTGGGCGAGGGCGATTGCGTGGAGGTCAGCGCGCCCGCCGGCGACTTTGTCCTGCCGCCCGGCGAGCACCCGCTGGTGCTGGTCGCCGGGGGCGTCGGGATCACCCCGCTGCTGTCGATGCTGCACGAGCTGGACCGGGCGGGGGTGCCGCGCCCCGTGACCCTGCTGCACGGCGTGCGGGAACGCGAAGTGCGGGCATTCGCGGGGGAAATCGAAGCCCTCCGGGCACGCCACCCGGAACGCCTGAAAGTCGCCGTGTTCCTGGAGGACGGCGATGCGCGCGAGCCGCACGAGTACGCCGGGCGCGTCGATCCCGCGCGGCTGGCACCGGAGATGCTGCCGCCCGCGGCGGAGGTGCGGCTGAGCGGCCCGTTGCCGTTCATTCGTGACCAGCGCGATCGTCTGACAGATGCCGGTATCCCCCCGGAACGGATCGTCCACGAGGTGTTCGGGCCCGACGTGCTCCAATGACACCGGTGACATGGGAGTGACGGGCCCGATGTTCGACGCGTGCCGGCGGGTGCGGGTATGCTGAATTAGTTAACGCTAATAAAAGGCCGGCCCCGGCGTTGCGCGCGGGCCGGCCTTTCTGCAAGAGGTCGGTGCCATGCAGCTTACCCGCCATACGGACTATGCGCTGCGCGTGCTTCTGTTCGTGGCCGTGCAGCCCGAGGGTGGCCGCACCACGGTCTCGGAGATCAGCGAGCGCTTCGAGGTCCCGCGCAACCACATGGTGAAGATCGTCCACCGCCTGGGCCGGCTCGGCTATCTGACCAACCGGCGTGGCAAGGGCGGCGGGATCTGGCTGGCGGTGGCGCCCGAGGAGATCAACCTGGGTGAGGTGGTGCGCAACATGGAGCCCACGCTGGACGTGATCGACTGCACCCGGCCATGGTGCCCGGTCGCGCCGGCCTGCCGCCTCAAGCCCCTGCTCGACGAGGCGCGCGACGCCTTTCTCGCCGTGCTCGACCGCTACACCCTCGCCGACATCGTTCGCAACGAAGCCCGTCTGCGAACCCTGCTGCAGATCGAACCGCACGCCCCCGACGCCGGCTGACCCCCGACCCGCCCACAAAAAAAGGGCCCTCCGGATGGAGGGCCCTCTGGCGTCTGCCCGGATTGGCCGGGCAGCGTGCGGCTTAGTTGGAGAAGTAGCGCACGGTCGGGTCGGCCATGTAGGCGCCCACGTCTTCCGGGTCGGCCGGGGTGACGCCGTCGATCAGGTCTTCCTCGGTGTAGTCGGTGTTGGGCAGGAAGATGGCGCAGGTCTCGACCTTCGCACCGTTGTTGATCAGGTTCATCAGCAGCTGCTGGGCGTTGCGGTCGGCGGGCTGCATGGTCGCGCCGTCAAAGTCGTCGGTCGCCATCTTGGCGGCCGGGCCGCACAGCAGCACGCGCACTTCCTGGCCCTGGCCCATGGCCTGGTTGGCCAGCACCATCGACATGAACTGGGTGTGTTCGTCACCGGAGGTGACGCTGGCGAACATCTTCGAGGGTTCGTCGGCCTGAACGGCGCTGGCGCCGGCAAAGGTCAGGACGGCGGCGGCAGCGAGGGTCTTCATGGTACGCATGGGGTACGTCTCCCGTTTGGCTGGTATGTAAGCGTTTTCGAATGTAGTTCAATGCTTATATGGAATGCAAATCAGACTGCGTCCATATGTCGATTGCGTCGCATCGGGTGCTTCGTTGTTCGCGCGGATTCCCGGGGGGTGCGGCACGCGGCTCCTTTCGGGAGGCAGGTCTTTCGCCGGAATCTCACCAGTAGATGGGGGACAGGGAAGGAAGTTCCCGGGTCGGCGGCGGAACCGTGAACCGGCCGATGCTGTCATCCTGTATTCAGAGCGACTGGGGAGGACGTGATGCTGGAGACGCTGGACAGGACGAACCGGCGCGGCGCGCGCGACCGGGCCAGAGGCCCCCGCGGGCGCACCGCGATCATGGGTGCGCTGCTGCTGACGCTGCCGGCCCTGGCCGGTGCGCAGATCGAGACCGCACCGGCCGAGGAGGGCGCCGGCCCGTGGACCGAGGATGCGCCGCCGCTGGTGAAGCTGGAACGCTTCTTCCGTGACCCGGAATACGCCTCCGCGCGGATCTCCCCGGACGGCGATCGTGTCGCCTTCCTGCGACCCTACGAGGGGGCGATGAACATCCATGTGGTGGCGCGGGGCGAGCCGGTCGAGCAGGCGCAGCCGGTCACCACCGAAGAGCGTTCGGTCTCGGGCTTTTTCTGGTCGCGCGACGGCGAGTACCTGCTGTACGCGCGGGACGCCGACGGTGACGAAGACTTCGAGATCCGGGCCCTGCAGGCCCCGGAGACCCCCGACCCGGAGGCCGACGGATATCCCGACTCACGCGCACTGGCCGGAGGTGACGGGGTGCAGGCGCGGATCATCCATGTACCGCGAGAGGCGCCGGAACATCTGTTCGTGGGGCTGAACGAGCGCGATCCCCGGCTGCACGACGTCTACCGCGTCGACATCGCCAGCGGTGAGCGCGAGCGGGTGGTGAAAAACACCGCGGAGATCGAAGGCTGGCATTTCCACGAGGGCGAGCTGCGCAAGGCGACGCGCACCACCGGCGACGGCGGGAGCGAGATCCTGCGCGTCGATGGCGAGGACGACTTCCGGCAGATCTACGCCTGCGAGTTCGGCGAGAGCTGCTCCGTGGCCGGATTTCACAAGGATGGCGCCAGGCTCTATCTGCGCACCAACGCGGGCGAGGATCGCGATCTGAGCGAGCTGGTCCTGTTCGACCCGGAATCGGGCGAGGAGACCCGCGTGCATCGCGACCCTGAAGGTGAGGTGGATCTCGGTCGCGCGCTGTTTTCCGACGAGGACCACCGCCTGCTGGCCACGCAGTACACCGGCGACCGGCAGCGGATCTACGCGCACGACGAGGAATTCGAGCAGGCGCTGGACTGGCTGCGCTCGGAGCTGGGTGACGCGGAGCTGTCGTTCTCCTCGCGAACCCGTGACGAGGACGTGTGGACCGTGGGCGTGCAGCGCGACGTCGATCCCGGCAGTGCCTGGGTGGCGGATCTGCGCGAACGCGAACTCGAACGCCTGTATCGCACCCGGCCGGATCTTCCCGAGGATGTGCTGGCGTACATGGAGCCGATCCGCTACGAGGCCCGTGATGGCACCGAGATCCCGGGCTACCTGACCCTGCCGCGCGGGGCGGAGGCCGAGGACCTGCCCCTGGTGGTGATGCCGCACGGCGGTCCCTGGGTGCGCGACACCTGGGGCTACAGCGGACAGGTGCAGTTCCTCGCCAACCGTGGTTACGCCGTGCTGCAGCCGAATTTCCGCGGTTCCTCCGGTTTTGGCAAGGCGTTTCTCAATGCCGGCAATCAGGAGTGGGGCACCGGCGTGATGCAGCACGACGTGACCGACGGGGTGAAACATCTGATCGACGAGGGCATCGCCGATCCGGACCGGGTGGCGATCTACGGCGGCTCCTACGGGGGTTACGCAACCCTGGCCGGGCTGACCTGGACCCCGGAGCTCTACGCCGCCGGGGTGTCGATGGTGGGGCCGTCCAGCCTGATCACCCTGATGGAGTCCATCCCGCCGTACTGGGAAGCGGGGATCAAGCGCATGCACGGTCGTGTGGGTGACCCGGACGATCCGGAGGACCGCGAGCGGCTGAAGGAGCAGTCGCCGCTGTTCCATGTTGACCGCATCGAGTCGCCGCTGCTGGTGGCCCAGGGTGCGAACGATCCGCGGGTCAAGCAGGCCGAGTCGGATCAGATCGTGGCGGCGCTGCGCGACGCCGGGCATCCGGTGGAATACCTGCTGGCGCTGGACGAGGGCCACGGTTTCGTCAACGAGACCAACCGCCTGGCGTTCTTCGCCGGGCTGGAGGGCTTTCTCGCCGAGCATGTCGGCGGTCGTCGGCAGGCGGAATACCCGGAGCCGGTGCAGGAACGCCTGGAGCTGCTGCGTCAGGACATCGATGAGGTCGAGGCCCCGTGAGCGCCGGCGATGGCCGCCGCCCGGGCCTGGGGCCCGAAGATGTCGAGGTTCTCGAGCGCGAGTCGCTGTTCGAGGGCTTCTTCCGTATGGCCCGCTATACGGTGCGCCACCGGCTGTTCGGCGGTGGCTGGAGCCGGCCGCTGACGCGCGAGCGCTTCGAACGCGGACATGCGGCCGTGCTGCTGCCCTATGACCCGGTGGCCGACCGTGTGGTGCTGATCGAGCAGTTCCGCATCGGCGCGCTGGAGAAGCCGGCCGGACCCTGGCTGCTGGAGTTCGTCGCCGGGGTCATCGAACCGGGTGAGGAGCCGGAAGCCGTGGTGCGGCGCGAGGCCTTCGAGGAAGCGGGGGTGAACCCGGCGCGCATCGAGTTCGTGCAGGAGGTCTATGTCAGCCCGGGTGGCAATTCGGAGTCGCTGCGGATCTACTGCGGCGAGGTGGACAGCCTCGGCGCCGGGGGCGTGCACGGACTGGATGCCGAAGACGAGGACATCCGGGTGTTCACCGTGCCCTTCGACGAGGCAATGCAGTTGATGCACGACGGCCGTATCGACTCGGCCGGGCCGGTGATCGCGCTGCAGTGGCTGGCGCTCAATCGCGAGCGGCTGCGGTGCGAATGGGGAGCGGGTGCCCGGGCGGATGAGTCGCGCCGCTGAAGACTCCCCCGCCCGGACCGGGTTGCGTTGACGCATGGCGGGAGGCTTCCGGATAATTCCCCGCTCGAGACAAGGGCGCAATCGCCGTCCGGGGAGGATACGTGGCGCAGGAATACCTGCTCCGCCTGTACGTGACGGGGCAGACGGCCCGGTCCGCGCGGGCACTGGCCAATCTGCAGGCCATCTGTGAAGAAGAACTCCAGGGACGCTATCGGATCGAGGTGATCGACGTGCTCGAAAATCCCGAGCGCGGCGAGAACGAGCGCATCGTTGCCACCCCCACCCTGATCCGCGAGCTGCCTCCGCCGATCCGCCGCATCATCGGCGATCTCTCCGACCGCGACGAAGTGCTGCACGGGCTGGAGCTGGTGACGCCCGGGCAGCGGGAGCCCCTGCAATGACCGCAGAAATGGGTGGAGGAATCGACAAGCTGGCCACCGGGATCCCGGGGTTCGACGCGATCGCCCGTGGCGGTCTGCCCGAGGGGCGCACCACGCTGGTTGCCGGTACCCCGGGCAGTGCCAAGACGGTGTTTGCCGGCCAGTTCCTGGCCGCCGGCATCCAGCGCGATGCCACCCCCGGGGTGTTCGTGACGTGCGAGGAGTCGCCCGCGGATCTGCGGCGCAATTTCAGTGCATTCGGCTGGCCGATGGCGGAATGGGAAGCCGACGGTCGCTGGACCTTCGTGGACGTGTCGCCGGATCCGGACGAGGAGACGGTGGAGGCCGGCAGCTACGACCTCGGGGCCCTGGTGGCGCGCATCGAGCATGCGGTGGAGCGCAGCGGGGCCCGCCGTCTGGCGATCGACTCCCTGGGCGCGATGTTCTCGCGCTTCCCCGACACGCGCCAGGTACGCCGTGACCTGTTCCGCATCGCCTCCCGGCTGAAGGCCCTGGGCGTAACGGCGGTCATGACCGCCGAACGCGAGACCGAATACGGCCCCGTTGCCCGTCACGGGGTCGAGGAGTTCGTCGCCGACAACGTGGTGATCCTGCGTAACATCCTGGAGAACGAGACCCGCCGACGGACGCTGGAGATCCTCAAGTTCCGCGGCACGCAGCACCAGAAGGGCGAGTACCCGTTCACCATCCTGCCGGAGGGCGGGCTGATCGCCATCCCGCTGTCGGCGATGGAGCTGACCCAGCATTCCACCGACGTGCGCACGACCTCCGGCAACGACGAGCTGGACCGGATGTGTGGCGGCGGTTTCTACCGCGACTCGATCGTGCTGGTGTCCGGTGCTACCGGCACCGGCAAGACCCTGATGGCGACGGAGTTCACCGCGGGCGGACTGGCCGCCGGCGAACGCTGCATGCTGTTCGCCTTCGAGGAAAGCCGCGAACAGCTGATGCGCAACGCGCGCGGGTGGGGCGTGGATTATGCCCCGGCGGAGGAGGCCGGGAACCTGGCGATCCGCTGCGACTACCCCGAGGCCGCCGGACTGGAGGACCACCTGGTCCGGATCAAGGAGGAGATCGACCGCTTCCGCCCGGACCGGGTCGCCCTCGACAGCCTGACCGCGCTGGAGCGCGTGGCCAGCCCGCGCGGTTTCCGCGAGTTCGTGATCAGCCTGACCTCGTTCATCAAGGAGCGTCAGATTGCGGGGCTGTTCACCGCCTCCACGCCGTCGCTGATGGGCGGCGCCTCGGTGACCGAGGCGCACATCTCCACCCTGACCGATTCCATTATCGTCCTGCGCTACGTCGAAATGCGTGGCCGCGTCCATCGCGGCCTGGCCGTGCTGAAGATGCGCGGCGCGGGACATGACGCCGGGATCCGGCGTTTCAACATCGACGGTCGCGGGATGCATATCGGCGAGCGCTTCCGTGGCGTGGAGGGTATCCTCGAAGGCCATCCCGTGCATGTGCAGCCTGGAGAAGAAGACACATGATGCCGAATCCGGACCTTTCGATGCCCCCGGCCGCGGTGCCCGGCGTCGTGCTGTGGGCGGGCGACGGGGGCGGCGATTTCGCCGGCTCGGGTCCGTCGGGCGATGGCCTGCGGGCGATCCTCGAGGCCTCCGCCGATGCCATCATCGTGGTGGACTCGGCGGGCGTTCTGCGCTATGCCAACCCGGCCGCCAGCCGGCTGTTCGGGCGCGACCTGCAGGCCCTGAGGGGCACCGGGTTCGGTTTCCCGACGGCTCCCGGACGCACCGAGATCGACGTGCTGCCTCCCGGCGAGGCCCCGCGCGTCGCCGAGATGCACGTGACCGCCCTGAGCTGGGACGGGGAGGACGCCAGCCTGGCGATCCTGCGCGATGTCACCGAGCGCAAGGCCATGGAAGACGAGCTGCGCCTGGCGGCCCAGGTATTCGAGAATGCTTCCGAGGGGCTGCTGATCACCGATGCGGGGCAGCGTGTGCTCAAGGTGAACCCCGCCTTCATGTCCATCACCGGGTACCAGCCGGGCGAGGTGCACGGCCGGCCGATGGGCGAACTGCTGGATTCGGAATACCAGGACCCGGCCCTGCTGGAAACCATCGAGGCCGCGGTGCACAGCGCCGGCCGCTGGGAGGGCGAGCTGGTCAAGCGCCGGCGCGATGGCGGGCCCTGCTACACCTGGACCACGGTGATCGCGGTCCGCGGCGAGATGGGGCAGCCGACCCATTTCATCGTGACCTTCGAGGATATCACCCGCTGGAAGGAGGCCCAGCAGCGCCTGGACCATCTGGCGCACGCCGATCCGCTGACCGATCTGCCGAACCGGACCGCCTTCCATCAGCATCTCGATCTGGCGCTGGGGCAGGCGCGACGCCACGGCGACATCGTGTCCGTGCTGTTCGTGGACCTGGATCACTTCAAGCCGGTCAACGATGCCCTGGGACATGCGGTGGGCGACGAGATCCTGCAGGCCGTGGCCGCACGCCTGCGCGAGACCGTGCGCGAGAGCGACCTGGTCGCGCGGCTGGGCGGGGACGAGTTCATCGTGCTGGTGCGGGATATCCAGCGCGAGGCCGATGCGGGTGTGGTGGCGCAGAAGATCATTGACGCGCTGCGGGCGCCGTTCCACGTGCGTGATCACGAGATCCACATCGGATCCAGTGTGGGCATTGCCGTTTACCCGGAAGACGGGCGCGACGGCGACACCCTGATCCATGCGGCCGATCAGGCCATGTACCGTGCCAAGGATCGCGGGCGCGGGCTGTTCGCGTTCGCGAACAGTGCCGGAGAAACCCCGCCGGTCCCCCCATTCGCGGGAAGGCCGGCGGACTGCGGCTGACCCCTTGATGCCCGGCGCCGGCCGGGTGCCGTCAGGCCGGGCAGGACTCGTCGGGGATCCGGCGGTCGCGTTCCTCGTCGCGCGCGACGGTTGTATGCGTAGTGCCGGCCGTCATCCCGACGGCCACCGGTTCGCCCATCGAGCGGTCGGTGTCGGCGATCGCGGGGGCGGCCCCGGCGAGCATCAGGCCAAGCGCGGCGGTGCCGGCAAATATGAACGTGGTCTGGCGGTGTTGCATGGCGTTCCTCCCGAGTGTCCCGTAGCCCGAGATCGCCTTCCGCGGTCGGGCGCGCAAGACGGACTCTTTAAGCATGGACGGCGATGGTGCGTCCTGCATTCCCCGCGAGTGGTGGGAATGAACCGGCGCGCCAGGCGTCCCATGGATAATCAATAACGACCGCTCGGGGGTTACCTGATGAAGAGACTGCAATGGATGATGGCCGGATGCCTGTGGCTGGTCATGGCCGCTCCGCTGAGTGCCGACGCGGGGAGTGAGGTCGAGGTCCCGGGGCCGAACGAGCGCCTGAGTGATGCCCGCACCAGCGACCTGGAACGGGTGGACGAACTGCAGCCGGTGCGTGTGGCGGAAGACGTGTACGCGATCATCGGCTCCATCGACGGGCGCAGCTACGACAACCTCGGGCTGACCATGAATCTGGGCTTCGTGGTGACCGACGAGGGGGTGGTGCTGATCGACTCCGGTCCGTCGTACGCCTTTGGCGAGATGCTGGAGGCCGCGATCGGCGAAATCACCGATCAGCCGGTCACCCATGTCATCGGCATCGGTTCGCAGGATCACCGCTGGATGGCCGATGGCTATTTCCGCGAGCAGGGGGCCGAGCTGATCACCCTGGAACGTACGGCCGAGACCCGCAGGGATTTTGCCGATGATCACATTGAACGCATGTCGGGGATCCTCGAAGACCGTTTCGAGGGCACCGAGGCCGTGGTGACCGACGAGCCGCTGGAAGGCGACCGCCACGAGCTGAAGATCGGCGGCACCGCATTCCATCTGGAGTTCTGGGCGGATGCCCATTTCCCCGGCGACGCGGTGGTGTACCTGCCGCAGACCGATGTCTTCTTCTCCGGGGACATGGTCTATCTCGATCGCATGCTGGGCATCCATCCGTGGAGCGATCCGGTGGCCTGGCTGACCGCGGTGGAAAAGCTGGAAGAGAAGGCACCGGCCGCCGTGGTGCCCGGCCACGGGGACGTCGCGGGCATGGATCTCGTGACCGCCGAAACCGGGGACTACCTGCGGTTCGTAATCAGTGGCGTGGAACAGGCGCTGGAAGACTGGGCCTCGCTGCAGGAGGCGGTGGACGACCTCGGTGATGCCCCGCAGTTCGAGCATCTGGAACATTTCGGCGACTGGCATCGGACCAACATCAATCGAACCTATCTCTTCATGGAGTAGGCGTTTCGGGTTTCCGGTTATCCCACCATTCGCGAGGTTCAATGTGCGGTCGATTCCGTGGTCCCGGACGGGGCGTGCGCTGCTGTGGCTGGTCCTTCTCCTCCTGCCGTCGGGTCTGCTGGCCGACGACGCGGCGGAGGAGTTCTCCATCGAACTGGATGGCGGGGATCTGCTGGAGGTAGAGACCCTCGGCGAGGCCGAAGGCACGGGTCCGCTGTTCATCTGGCTGATCCCGGCCGCCGAGCATCTGGATGCCCCGCGCGAACTGCTGGGCGAACTGGCGGAGCAGGGCGCCACGGTGTGGGTGGTGGACCTGCTCGATTCGCTGCTGCTGGAACGCTCGAGTTCCACCGTGCGCGGGCTGGAGGGCAAGCCCACCGCGGCGCTGCTGGAGGAGGCCGGGGCGCAGGGTTATGCCCCGGTGACCCTGGTGGCCTCCGACCGCATGGGCGTGCCTGCGCTGCGCGGGCTGCGCGAATGGCAGGCGGCGACGGACGATCCGGATGCCGTGGCCGGGGCGATCCTGCTGTTCCCCAACCTGTATCGCGGCACCCCCGCCGCCGGCGATGACCCGGAGCTGTTCGGGATCGTGGACGCAACCAACATGCCGGTGGCGGTGTTCCAGCCCGCCGACGGGGCCCATGCGGCCCGCCTGCCGGAACTGATGCGGCATCTGTACGCGGCCGGCAGCCCGGCGCTGGCGCGCATCATCGCCGGCGAGCGCGACTACTACATGCGCCCCGACGAGGCGGGCAGTGACGCAGTCGAGCGAACTCCGCAGCAGCTGCTTTCGACGGCGCGCGTGCTGGCGGGCCTGCCGCGCCCGGGACAGGTCGCCGAACTGGACGAGGAGCGCGACCAGCCGCTGGGCAGCGAGCACGGGATGGTCGAGCGCGAGCCCGAGGAGCCGCCCGGCTACGAACTGACCGCCGCGCGCGGCGAGACCCACCGGCTGGAGGATCGTGCCGGTCAGGTGACGCTGGTGAACTTCTGGGCCAGCTGGTGCCCGCCCTGCGTGCACGAGATCCCGTCGATGAACCGCCTCGAAGGCTCGTATGACGAGGACGAGTTCGCGATCGTGTCGATCAATTTCCGCGAGTCGCCCGAGCACATCCTGGAATTCATGGAAGAGGTCGAGGTCGATTTCCCGGTGCTGATGGACGAGGATGGGGCGGTCTCGCAGGAATGGGGCGTGTTCGCCTTCCCCAGCTCGTTCCTGCTGGACCGCGAGGGCCGGGTGCGGTATTCCGTGAACGAGGCCATCGAGTGGGACACCGACGAGGTGCGTGAAGTGATCGACGAGCTGCGCGACGAACCCGCCCCTGACGCCACGCCCTGAGCCCCCGTCCCGAGGAGATCCCTTGATCGACCTGCGCCGCCTGCTGCCCCTGCTGATCCTCGCCCTGCTGGCCGTGGCGATCGCGGGCACCCTGTGGATGGGGGATCGCAGCGAAGATACCGCCGCCCCGCAGCCCGTGCCGGGCGATCCGGCGGAGCGAAAGGGGGCGCTGGTCGACGAGGTGGTGTTCACCGTGGAATCCGACCCCGGCCGCATCACCGCGCTGATCGAACGGGGGTCGCACCACCTGTTCGGCCAGGGGCTGGATTCGGCCACGCTGTTCCGCCAGATCCAGGCTTCGCCCGCGGTGGGGCATCATTTCTCGCGCGGTTCGGTGGCCGAGCTCACGCTGAATCCGGCCGAGTTCGAGGACGGCCAGCTGAACCCCTTCGCCGATCGCGAGATCCGCGAGGCGATGAACTGGCTGGTGGATCGCAGCCATATTGCGGAAGAGCTGTATGGCGGGCTCGCCACGCCGCGTTATCTCCCGCTGAACACCGCCTTTCCGGACTACGCACGCCTGGCCGGACCGGCGCGCGAGCTGGAGATCCGTTACCGCCACGATGCCGAACGCGCGCGCCGGGTGATCGGCGAACGCATGGAGGCGCTGGGCGCGGAGCGACGCGACGGTCGCTGGTTCCATGACGGCGCGCCGGTCCGCATCCGCGTGCTGATCCGCACCGAGGACAACCGCGAGCGGGTGGGCGACTACGTGGCCAACCGGCTGGAGGACCTCGGTTTCGAGACCGAGCGGCTGTACCGCACCGCGGACGAGGCGACGCGCCTGTGGATCGCCAGTGATCCTGCCGCCGGCCGCTGGCACGTGTATACCGGCGGCTGGATATCCACGGTCATCAACCGCGATGTCGGCGGCGACTTCAACTATTACTACACCCCCCGCGGGCGCCCCGATCCCCTGTGGCAGGCCTACGATCCCGATCCCGAACTGGACGAGCTCGCCGAGCGCCTGGAACGCCGCGAGTATCAGTCCGTGGAAGAGCGCGAGGAGCTGATGGCGCGCGCGCTGGAGCTGGCCATGAAGGATTCGGTGCGCATCTGGCTGGTGGATCAGCAAAGCGTCTGGCCGCATGCCGCGAACCTCGAGGTGGCGGTGGATCTGGCCGGCGGCGTGACCGGCTCCGGCCTGTGGCCCTATACCCTGCGTTTCCGCGACGGCTTGGGCGGACGCGTGGTGGTCGGCACGCCCAGCATGCTGACCGAGCCCTGGAACCCGGTGGCCGGTTCCAACTGGATCTTCGATCAGATGATCCTGCGTTCCCTGTCGGACCCGGCGGCGCTGGCCGATCCGTTCACCGGGCTCTATCGGCCGCAGCGCATCGCGCGCGCCCGGGTCACGGTGGAAGAGGACGCGCCGGTCGGGCGCACCCTGGACTGGTTGGAGCTGGAGAGTGTGGAGCGCATCGAGGTGCCCGGCGATGCCTGGCTGCGCTGGGACGCCGCGGAAGGGCGCAAGGTGACGGTGGACGAGGCCGAACCGGAGGGCCTGACGGCGCGTTCGCGCACCGAGATCGAATTCCACGACGGGTACCTGGATCGCTACTGGCACGATGGTTCCCGGGTCTCCGTCGCCGACATGATCCTGCCGTGGATTCTGACCTTCGAACGTGCCGACGAGGACAGCGCGCTGTTCGATCCGGGGCATGTACCCACGTTTTCGGTCTATGAGCGGCATTTCCGCGGCTGGCGCATCACGGATACCGACCCGCTGACGGTGGAGGTCTACAGCGATCAGGTGTTCCCGGATGCGGAGAACCTGGTGGCCAACCGCGTGCCCGCCACCCAGCCCTGGCATGTGCTGGGGCTGGGGATCGAGGCCGAGCGCCAGGGCGATCTGGCCTTTTCCACCGGTCAGGCCGACCGGCGCGGCGTGGAGCAGACCAACCTGGTGGGCGGGCCGGCACTGGAGATCCTGCGCGACTACCTGCGCGCGGCGCACGCGGCGGAGCGGCTGCCGTTCGAGGAGACCCTGAGCGAGTGGGTCGATCCGGAGGAGATCCGCGAACGCTACGCGGCGCTGGAGCAGTGGCAGGCCGAACGCGGCCATTTCTGGGTCGGCGACGGGCCGTTCTACCTGCACCGCGTGCGCGCGGTGGAGGGCAGTCTGGTGCTGCGCCGCTTCGAGGACTTCCCCGATCCGGCGGACAAGTGGCTGCGCTTTGCGGAGCCGCGGATCCCCGAGGTCAGCGTGGATGGCCCGCTGATCGCCGAGCTGGGCGAGGCGGTCAGTCTGGATCTCGACATCCGCTTTGGCGGCGAGCCGTATCCGCATGAGGACATCGACGAGGTGCGCTGGATGCTGTTCGATGGCGACGACCGTCTCGCGCGGCGCGGCGAACTGGAGCCGGATGCGGACGGGCGCTGGCGCCTGGATCTGGATGCGGAGATCCTCGACGTACTGGGTACCGGGGCCAACAGCCTGGAGTTCGCGGTGACCGCGACGCCGGTCGCCCTGCCGGCCTTTGCCACCCATGCGTTCGCCACGGTGCCTGGCGGTCGGGTGCCGCAACCCCGGGCCGAACCAGCGGAGCAAGGCGATGACTGACGGGGCCGTCAACGCCGCCCGACGCGGCTGGCTGCGCGATCTGCGCCGCCTGGCCGTGTTTACCGGCAAGCGCCTGCTGGCGCTGCTGGTGACGGTGCTGATCGGGGTCTACCTGACCATCGTGATCGCCAACATGGGCGGGCAGGTGGATGACCTGCGGCTGGCGCAGATCGAGACCGCGGCGGCCGAGGCGGTGCGTGCGGATCCGGCGTTTCATGATCTGCCCTCCGCTGAGCGGACCGAGCTGGTCGAGCAGCAGGTGGCGCTGGAGGTGGAGCGCCTGCGCCTGGACGAGCCCTTCATCTGGCGCAGCTTCGACTATCTCTACCAGGCGATGATCCTGGACCTGGGGCGGGCCGAGGAGATGCATTCCGATGCCGGCTCGCGCCAGGTCTTCAACATCATCGCCGAACGCCTGCCGGCCACCCTGCTGCTGTTCGGCACCGCCAACCTGCTGGTGTTCTTCGTCGCGGTGTTTGCCGCCCTGGGGCTGTCGCGGCGCTACGGCTCGGCGCTGGATCAGAGCGTCATCGGCCTGGCGCCGAGCTCGGCGGCGCCGGGGTGGTTCTACGGCATCTTCCTGATCCTGCTGCTGGCGTTCATCTGGCCGCTGTTCCCGGCGGGAGGGATGGTCTCGGTGCCACCGCCGGAGGACGGCTGGGCCTACGCCGCCAGCGTGCTCCGGCACATGGCGCTGCCGGTGCTGGCGATGTTCATCTCGCAGATCTTCATCTCGATCTACTCCTGGCGCACCTTCTTCCTGATCCATTCCAGCGAGGACTACGTGGAGATGGCGCGTGCCAAGGGGCTGCCGGACCGCATGATCGAACAGCGCTACATCCTGCGACCGACGCTTTCGCCCATCGTGACCAGCTTCCTGCTGATGCTGATCGGGCTGTGGAGCGGCGCGATCATCCTCGAACAGGTGTTCAACTGGCCGGGGCTGGGCACGCTGCTGTTCGAGGCCATCGGCCATCGCGACACCCCGGTGATCATCGGATCGGTGGTGATCTTCGCCTACCTGCTGGCCATCACCGTGTTCGTGCTGGATTTCCTCTACGCCATCCTCGATCCGCGCGTGCGCATTGAAGGAGGCCGTTCATGAGCCCCTGGAGCGAGGGCCTGCGCCGGCTGCGACGCTATCCGTCGGCGGTGGCGGGGATGCTGATCATCCTCGCCCTGCTGGGCACGGCGATCTACGCGGTTACCGCCATCCCGTACAGCGAGGCGCAGAAGCTCTGGCGCGGCGGCGAGGTCTGGCAGGATCTGCCGGTGAATGCCGCACCGGTGTGGACGGACCGGCTGTTCGGCGGCAACGCGCCGCGCACCGTGAAGGCCGGGAGCGAGGCGGCCGAGCGGGAATTCGCGGCCTTTGACGGCGGACGCATCGAGGAGCAGACCCTGCGCTTCGACTTCCCCTATGACGATTTCCCGGGGGAGATCAACCTGTTCCTGCAGGCCGAGTTCGAGCAGCGGCCGCCGTTCGTGCGCATGAGCTGGCACCGGCCCGACGGCAGCGAGGTGGCCCTGGGCTCGCGGCGGGTCAGTGCCGAGGAGCGGGTGTCGATCTCCCAGGACCAGGGCCTGGAGGGGCGCCTGGGGCATGCCCCGCAGGTTGGTCTGTTCAGTGACGCCGATGTCGAAGACCCGGAACCCCGGGTCCTGCCGGGGACCTACGAGCTGGTACTGGAAACCGTGCATTTCGAGCCCGAAGGCCGCATGGACGCCGAACTGGTGGCCTACGGGCAGGTCCACGGGCTGTTCGGCACCGACCATCAGCGCCGCGATCTGTCCGTGGCCCTGCTGTGGGGCACGCCGGTGGCGCTGGCGTTCGGCCTGATCGCCGCGGTGGGGACCACCATCACCACCCTGATCATCGCCGCCGCCGGCGTGTGGTACGGCGGCTGGGTGGATGCCGCGATCCAGCGCCTGACCGAGGTCAACATCATCCTGCCGCTGCTGCCCATCCTGGTGATGGTGGGCACCCTGTATTCCACCAGTATCTGGCTGATGCTGGGCGTGGTGGTGGCCCTGGGGATCTTCTCCGCCGGGATCAAGATGTACCGCGCGATGCTGCTGCCGATCCGCCAGGCCCCGTACATCGAGGCGGCGCGCGCCTACGGGGCCAGCAGCCCGCGGATCGTGCTGCGCTACATGGTGCCGCGCATCCTGCCGGTGCTGATCCCCACGTTCGTGACCCTGATCCCGACCTACGTCTTCCTCGAGGCGTCGCTGGCGGTGCTGGGCCTGGGGGATCCGGTGCTGCCGACCTGGGGCAAGGTGCTGCACGACGCCCAGGCCCAGTCGGCCCTGTACCACGGGTTCTACTACTGGGTGGTGAGCCCCGCGGCGCTGCTGATGCTGACCGGACTGGGTTTCGCCATGCTCGGTTTCGCCCTGGATCGCGTGTTCAACCCCCGGCTGAGGAACCTGTGATGACGGTGGCGGCCAACCCCGACAGCCCGTTGCTGGAGATCGAGGACCTGCGCATGCAGTACCGCACCGAGCAGGGCCCGGTGAACGCGGTCGACGGGGTCGATCTGGAGATCCGCCGCAACGAGGCGCTGGTGGTGCTGGGCGAGTCCGGCTGCGGCAAGTCCTCGCTGGCCAAGGTCCTGCTGCGCACCCTGCCGCGCAATGCCGGGCGACCCACCGGCCAGGTACGCCTGGACGGGCGCGACGTGCTGGGCCTGTCCGAGGAACGCTTCCGCCGCGAGGTGCGGTGGACCCGCATCGCGCTGGTGATGCAGGCGGCGATGAATGCGCTGAACCCGGTGGTGCGGGTGGGCGAACAGGTCGCCGAGCCGCTGCGCATCCATCGCGGCTGGTCGCGGCGGGCGGCCATGGCCCGTGCGGCCGAGGCATTCGAGGAGGTCGGCATCGCCACGGACTTCCTGCAGCGTTATCCGCACGAGCTGTCCGGCGGCATGCGCCAGCGCGCGGTGCTGGCGATGGCGCTGGTAACCGACCCGGACCTGGTGATCCTCGACGAGCCCACTTCGGCGCTGGATGTGCTCACCCAGGCCTCGATCATGAACGTGCTCAAGCGCATCAAGCGCGATCGTGGCACCAGCTTCGTGCTGATCACCCACGACGTGGCCACCTCCAGCGAACTGGCCGACCGCGTCGCCCTGATGTATGCCGGGCAGGTGGTGGAGGAGGCGTCCGCCGAGGCCTTCTTCACCGCCCCCGCGCACCCCTATTCGCAGATGCTGATGGCCTCGGTGCCGCGGCTGCGCCAGGAAGAACCGCCGGTGCCCATTCCCGGGCGTCCGCCCAGCCTGCAGGATCCGCCGACCGGCTGCCGCTTCGCCGAGCGTTGCCCGCGGCGGTTCGAACGCTGCGCCGAGGACCCGGCGGTGTTCCACCCGGATGCGCGCCATCGCGTGCGCTGCTGGCTGCATGACGCGGGAGGGACCGGATGAACACCCGTGCCCTGAATGAACCGCTGCTGGTCGCCGACGACCTGCAGACCCATTTCGAGCTGCGCCAGTGGGGCTTCATCCGCACCGGCACCGTGCGCGCGGTGGACGGGGTGCGTTTCACCCTGGATGCCGGCGAGGCCGCCGCGGTGGTGGGCGAGTCCGGCTGCGGCAAGTCCTCGCTGGCGCGCACCCTGCTGGGGCTCAACCGGCCCACCGGCGGGGCGGTGCGCTTCGAGGGACAGTCGCTGGCCGATCTGAAGGGAGCCGACCTGAAGGCGTACCGCGCCCGGGTGGGGTACGTGCAGCAGGATCCCTACGGCGCCCTGCCGCCGTTCATGGACATCCGCCGGGCGCTGGAGGAACCGCTGATCGTGCACGGGATCGGCCCGCGCGCCGAGCGCGAACGGCGCATCGATGCGGCGCTGGAGGAGGTCGGGCTGACCCCGGTGGCGCAGGTGCGCGGCAAGTTCCCGCATCAGCTCTCCGGCGGGCAGCAGCAGCGGGTGGTGATCGCCCGCGCCCTGCTGCTGCGGCCGAAGCTGATCATCGCCGACGAACCGGTGTCGATGCTGGACGCCTCGGTACGGGTGGAGATCCTCGACCTGCTGCATCGCGTGCAGCGCGAGCACGACATCGCGTTGCTCTACATCACCCACGATCTGTCCACCGTGCGTCACTACGCCGGGCGGGTGATGGTGATGTACGCCGGCCGCATCGTGGAGCAGGCGCCGGTGGACGCACTGCTGGACGCCCCGCAGCACCCCTACACCGAGGCGCTGCTGTCGGCGCTGGCCGACCCCGACCCCGCCAACGCGCGGCAGATGCGCGAGATCCCCGGCGGCGAGGCCCCCAGCCTGGTCAGCCCGCCGCCGGGCTGCCGTTTCCATCCACGCTGCCCGCAGGCCATGGCCGGCGTCTGCGAGACCCGCGACCCGCCCGATTTCCGGCCCGCACCGGACCACCGCGCCGCCTGCTGGCTGCGCGAACCGGAGTAAACGGCGCTCTCCGCCCGGGGGCTGCTACCATGATTCCTGCACTGAATCTCGCAACGGAGCAGGACCATGACGGAACCGACGGTACTGCGTCGCGCCCTTGAAGACCTCGACGGACTGGACTTCGTGGTACTGATCGGCAGTCGCGCGAGGGGCGATGCGCACGAGCAAAGCGACTGGGACCTGGCCGTACAGTGGTCGGACGCCCCTGATGATGCCCTCGACGCTTTCGCGCGGGACGAGTCCCTGCGTCGCCGGATTGCGGCCGCGTTGGGCACCCACGACGACCGGGTCGACATCGTCAATCTGGAGCGGGCCGGACTGGCCATGCGGGCCGTGGTCGCCGAGGAGGGCATTCCGGTGGTCGGCGAGGATCGACCGCCATGGGCGTGGTTCCTGACACGTACCTGGCGCGAGCTGGAGTTCTGGGAATGGGAGCGTGAGCATGCAGCTTGAGCTCTATCTCCAGGAAGTGCGGCATCTGGCCGGCCGCCAGAGGGCCGTGCTGGACGAAGCCGCCGAACGCCTCGAGGACGGCGGGTCATTGTCGCCGCTGGAGGAGAACGGGGTTCTCCACGCGTTGCAGGTGCTGGCCGAGAATGCCATCGGAAAGGCGAAACACATGCTCAAGGCCGCAGGGCAGCCAGTCCCGGTGTCCGCGCACGACGCCTTCCAGGCACTGGCCGGGCTCGGATTCGTGGATCCGGCGGAGGTGCCCCGCTGGAACGCGATCGTCGGGATCCGCAATCGCATCGTGCATGACTATCTCAATCTCGACATCGGATTGATTCTCGAGCTCGTTCGGCGAGGCGAACACCAGTTCATCCACGATTTTCTGGTAGCGGACTTGCCCGAATCCCTCCGGCCCCGGTCCTGAAGCCCGAGCCTCTGAACGAAAAAGGGCCCGGACGGAGACGTCCGGGCCCTTTTGTGCGCCCGCCGGTCGGGGCGGGCGCGGGGTGTTTGCCGGGCTGGCCTCAGCTGAAGGCTTCGCCCGGCTTCACGCCCAGGGCCTTGAGGATCATGGCCAGCGGGCAGAAGCCGGTGAAGGCGGACTGCAGCAGGTTGAGGCCGACAAAGCCGGTCAGCAGCAGCCACAGCGGGCTGAACTGCCAGGCCAGGATGGCACTGATGATGATGACGGTGCCGGCAAACGCCATGACGATGCGGTCGATGCTCATGGGGATCTCCTCCTCGTATATCGATTTCTTCTAATGTACAGCCGTCGCCGGGCGTCCACAAGGGAGGCACCCGGCGTGGCCCGGTGCTCCGGCGCGCGCGAACGGACTCAGCGCTCCTCGATCGGCACGTACGAGCGCTCGGGATACCCCGTATATAGCTGACGCGGGCGCCCGATGCGCGATTCGGGGTCCTGCATCATCTCGTTCCAGTGCGAGATCCAGCCGACCGTGCGGGCCAGGGCGAAGATTACGGTGAACATGTTCAGCGGGATGCCCATCGCGCGCAGGATGATGCCGGAGTAGAAGTCGACGTTGGGGTAGAGCTTGCGCTCGATGAAGTAATCGTCCTCCATCGCGATGCGTTCGAGTTCCATGGCCACGTCGAACAGCGGCTGGTTGTCGGCGCCCATGTCGCCCATCTCTTCCAGCAGTTCGTGGCACATCTTGCGGATGATCTTCGCGCGCGGGTCGTAGTTCTTGTACACCCGGTGGCCGAAGCCCATCAGGCGGAAGGAGTCGTTCTTGTCCTTGGCCCGGGCGACGAACTCCTCGACGCTCTTTCCGCTGTGCACGATCTCCTCGAGCATGCGGATGACCTTCTCGTTCGCGCCGCCGTGCAGCGGACCCCACAGCGAGGCGATGCCGGCGGAGATCGCGGCGAACGGGTTGGCCTCGGAGGAGCCGGACAGGCGCACGGTGGAGGTCGAGGCGTTCTGCTCGTGGTCGGCGTGCAGGATCAGGATCAGGTCCAGCGCGCGCACGAACACCGGGTTCGGCTGGTAGGGCTCGCTGGGCACGCCGAACATCATCGACAGGAAGTTGGCGGTGTAGGACAGGTTGTTGTCCGGGTACATGAACGGCTGGCCGTTGGCGTACTTGTACGACCAGGCGGCGATGGTCGGCATCTTGGAGATCAGCCGGTGCGCGGCGATGCGCCGGTGTTCCGGGTTATGCACGTCCACGTTGTCGTGGTAGAAGGCCGACAGCGCCCCGACCACGCCCACCATGATCGCCATCGGGTGCGCGTCGTGGCGGAAGCCGTCGAAGAAGCGGCGCACCGCCTCGTGCAGCATCGAGTGCTCCTTGATGATGCGCGAGAAGTCGTGCAGCTCGTCGGAGGACGGCAGGTCGCCGTTGAGCAGCAGGTAGCAGACCTCCAGATAGGTGCTCTCGGAGGCGAGTTGCTCGATGGGGTAGCCGCGATACAGCAGGGTACCTTCGTCGCCGTCGATGAACGTGACGTCCGAGCGGCAGCTGGCGGTCGACATGAACCCCGGATCGTAGGTGAAGTAGCCGAGCTCCTTGTACAGCGCGCGGATGTCGATGCAGTTGGGCCCGTGCGAACCCTCCTGTAGCGGCAGCTCGATGCTCTTGCCGGTGGAGTTGTCGGTCAGCGTGACGGTCTTGCTCATGGAACGGCCTCGCGTGGAATCGATGATGGCGACCAGACCCGAATGGTAAACCAATCGTTCCGCGGCCACAGCCGCACATGAAAGCGACTCGAGCGCGAGCGTGCACATGGTTCAGCGTTTCCTAGGGAAACGCTGAACCATGTGCACGCTCGCGTTGGCACCCCGGGTTTTCCGAGACAAGGCGCGTCGCGCAGCGGGTAGTGGTTCTACCCGCAAGCGGCGCAACGCAGGATCGGGGAACCCGGGGCGCCAACCCCGAAGGGGCTCGGCCGCTTTTGCGCGCGCACGGCGTTGCGGCTCCCTTGTGCAGAATGACTGCACGGCGGTCGCCGCGCCTTGTTCGCACGCAAAAGCGACTCGAGCGCGAGCGTGCACATGGTTCAGCGTTTCCCTAGAATCCGGGACATGGAACGAGATGCCGAACACCAGCGCCTGCAGGGCGTGCTGCAGACCCACCCCGAGCTGGAGCTGGTGATGCTGTTCGGCTCGCTGGCCCGCGGCACCGCGACCGCCGACAGCGATCTCGACATTGCCGTAAGCGCCGGTGCCCCGCTGGACGTGGAAGCCCGCATCCGGCTCATCGACGAGCTGGCCCTGGCCGCCGGTCGCCCCGTCGACCTTGTCGATCTCACCCGCGCCGGCGAGCCGCTGCTCGGGCAGATCATGACCACCGGGGTGCGCCTGTGGGGCAGTGACGAGGCCCAGGCCCGCTTCCTGACCCGCCATCTCTTCGATCAGGCCGATTTCCTGCCATATCGTGATCGCATCCTCGCCGCGCGGAGGGATGCATGGATCAACGGGTGATCGAACAGAAGATCGAGACCCTGCGCTACTGCGTCGAGCGCGTGGCCCGGCGTTGCCCGGGCAATCCCGATGAACTGGCGTCCGATCCGGATGCCCAGGACATCATCGCCCTGAATCTGGCGCGCGCTGTCCAGCAATGCGTCGATGTGGGCGCCCACCTGCTCATATCCAGTGCCTATCCTCCGCCGGACACCATGGGGGAGACCTTCGAGCGGCTGGCGGAGGCCGGGGTCATCGACGCGGCGCTGGCCGAACGGCTGCGAAAGGCGGTCGGCTTCCGCAACATTGCCGTGCACAACTACGAGCGGATCAATTGGGACATCGTGCATGCTGTCTGCTCCCGCCATCTCGATGATTTCCGCGATTTTGCGCGCGCGGTGCTGACGCGGCTGGACTGAGCCGGTTCAGCGGGTGTGGCGCTGGCGCAGGAGGTCGCGTTCGGCGAGGTGGGGAGTGCGCTGCAGACCCTCGCCCGGGTGGCGCAGGGCGCGGCCGGTTTCGATCGCGGGGTGATGGTCCCGCAGGGCCGTGCGGATCTCGGCGTGGCGACGTTCCAGGGCGTCGGGGCCGGTGTCCACCAGCAGCAGGCCGAACCGGTTGCCGGCGATACGCGCCACACGGTCGCCGGGGAGCAGCAGGCCCTGCAGGATCGGCCCGAGCTCGGCCAGCAGCCGGTCGCCCTGGCCGATGCCCGCCTCCCGGTTGATGGCCTCCAGATCGGTGACCTCCGCGAGGACCACCGCGCAGGGCTGCCCGTTGCGCTGGCAGCGTTCTTCCTCGCCTTCCAGGGCCATGTCCCAGCCGCGTCGGTTCAGGGTGCCGCTCACCGGATCGGAGCCGGGCAGCAGGGCCGTGGCCTGGCGTTCGCGGTCGAGGATGTCGTTTTCGCGCTGCAGGGCCAGCAGGTGGCCTGCGGTGTCGGCCAGGGCCTCCAGGGCGGTGTAGCGGTCGTGGAGCTGCGGGTCCACGGGCTCGGGGTGCACGCCGCACAGGGTGCCGAACAGGTTCCCGTCGCGGTCGTGCAGCGGAAAACCGACATAGGCGCCCACCGGGAGCTGGTGGTTCACCGGCGCGTCGCGATAGACCGGGATCCCGCTCGTATCCGGGGCGATGGACGGGGCGTCGCCACAGGCCATGTGGATGCAGCAGGAGCCGTGCCAGTCGAGGACGACGCCCGGGGCGATCGTGTCGCCCTGGTCCAGGGCGTGCAGGATGATCCAGTCGCGTCCTTCGACCCGGGTCAGCAGCCAGGTGTCCAGCGGGGCTATGGCGTACAGCGCGTCCATCAGCGAACGGACGGCGCCGGAGAAGGCGTCGGTGCCGGGCTCGGCGTGCTGCGGCGGGCGGGGATTCGGGGCTTCCATGCGCGGATTCCGGGTCGGGTTGTCGGGGGGATCGGCCGTGATGATCAGAACCGGGGCAGGTCCGGGTGCGGTGGTTGCGCCGAGCGCACGTGCTGGCGGCCGAATTCGGCGCAGCGTGCCAGCGTGGGCACCGCCTTGCCGGGGTTCAGCAGACCGTGGGGGTCGAATGCGCGGCGCAGGGCATGGAACTGCTCCAGCTCGGCGGAGGCGAACTGCACGCACATGCCGTCCAGCTTTTCCACGCCCACGCCGTGCTCGCCGGTGACCGTGCCGCCCACGGCCACGCACAGCTCCAGGATCGCCTCGCCGAAGGCCTCGGCGGTCTCGATCTGGCCCGGCTGGCTGGCGTCGTAGAGGATCAGCGGGTGCAGGTTGCCGTCGCCGGCGTGGAACACGTTGCACACGCCCAGGCCGTGTTCGGCGGAGAGCGCATCGATGCGTTCGAGCACGTACCCGAGCTGGTGGCGCGGGATGGTGCCGTCCATGCAGTAGTAGTCGGGCGAGATGCGGCCGGCCGCGGGGAAGGCGGCCTTGCGCCCGGCCCAGAAGCGCGCGCGCTCGGCATCGTCCTGCGCGGTGCGGACCTCGGTCGCGCCCAGCCCCAGCAGCTTCTCGCGCACGAACATCACGCTTTCGGAGACCTCGCTGTTGCTGCCGTCCAGCTCGCACAGCAGGATGGCCGCGGCATCCACCGGATAGCCGGCATGGACGAAGTCCTCGGCCGCGCGGATCGCGGCGTTGTCCATCATCTCCAGACCCGCGGGGATCAGTCCGGCGGCGATGATGCCGGCCACCGCGGTGCCGGCGGTCTCCACGTCGTCAAAGCTCGCCATCAGCACCTGGGTGCGTTCGGGGCGTGGCAACAGGCGCACGGTGACCTCGGTGACGATCCCCAGCATGCCCTCCGAGCCGATCAGGAAGGCCAGCAGGTCCAGGCCCTCGGTGTCCAGGGTCTTGCCGCCGACACGGATGACCTCGCCGTCCAGGGTCACGAACTCCAGCCCGGTCACGTTGTGGACCGTGAGGCCGTATTTCAGGCAGTGCACGCCGCCGGCGTTTTCGGCTACGTTGCCGCCGATGGAGCAGGCGATCTGCGACGAGGGGTCGGGGGCGTAGTACAGCCCGGCAGGTGCCGCGGCCTCGGAGATCGCGAGGTTGCGCACGCCCGGCTGGACCACCGCGCAGCGGTTGTCGGCGTCGATCTCGAGGATGCGGTTGAAGCGCGCCATCGACAGCAGCAGGCCCTCGGCGCTGGGCAGCGCGCCCCCGGACAGCCCGGTGCCCGCACCGCGCGGCACCACCGGCACGCCGTGCTCGCGACAGGCCTTCAGGCACAGCTGGAGTTGTTCCATGCTGGCGGGCAGGGCGACCGCGCCGGGAACCTCGCGAAAGGCCGAGAGGCCGTCGCATTCGTAGGCACGGCGCTCGCTTTCCTCGACGATCAGGGCCTCTGGCGGCAGCTGCTCGCGCAGGGTCGCGATCACGGCGGCCAGACCGGCCTGCGGGGGCGTTACGGCACTCATGCCCGCGATGGTAGACCGTTGCCCGCCGGCCGGGACAATTCCGCAGTTTCCGGAGGGCTCACGCGAGCCGGTCCAGGGGGAAGGCGCGGGCGTCGCGCAGGGCGGCGGCCAGGTGGGTGGCGTAGTGGTCCACCAGGGCCGCGCCCTCGGCGGCGGTGGCCGCTGCCGCATTCCCGGTGGTGCCGGCGGGGTTGAGGTCGCCGGCCAGCCAGGCGAATCCGGCCGGGCCCTCCGGGCGCAGGACCTCCAGCGAGGCCTCCAGCTCCTCGCCCAGCGAGCCCGCGTGGCGCGCCTCGGCGTCGTGCACGCTGGCGGGCGCCAGATGGCGCATCATCGCCGTCTCGATGCGCCCGCCGTGCAGGCCATGGCGTTGTTCGGCGGCCGGGATGCCGGCCTGCGCCGGCGGATCCTGGAGAAAGTAATGATGCCGCACGATCAGCATGCGGTGGCGGCGGCGCAGTTCCAGCGCTGCGGTGTCGGCCACCGCCCGGTTGCCGCCGTGACTGTTGTGCAGCACCAGGCGGCGCACGCCGGCGCCGGCCACGGCCCGGCCGGTTTCCACCAGCACGCGGATGGCGGTCTCCGGTGTCAGGCTGAGGGTGCCGGCGAAGCGGGCGTGTTCGGGGCTGGCCAGGATCGTCAGTGGCGGCAGGGCCAGCAGGGGGAAATCCGCGGGAAGCTGCGCCCACGCCGCCTGCAGCAGGCCCTCGCCGATGCGCAGGTCGGTGTCCAGCGGCAGATGCGGCCCGTGCTGTTCGATGGCCGCCAGCGGCAGCACGGCGACCGGGTCGCGGCCGGCCAGTTCGGCGGCCTCGGCGGTGGTCAGGTCCTGCCAGCGGGGCAGGGGGCGGGGTGCGTCAGGATCGGGCATGCGGCATGCGCAGGCGGGCGTAGAGATCGCCGGAGCCGTAATCCGCGGCGTGGGCCTCCAGCCACAGCCGCACCCGGCCCCGGTCCTGCCAGCGGGCGAAGCGGTACTCGCGCTGCTCGCCGGCGATCACGTTGAATTCGTAGTCGCCCAGCTCGGCCAGGCGTTCCATGCCGGCGATTGCGATGTCCAGCGCGCCGGCGACGAACTCCAGCGACAGCGCCGGGATCGGCTGTGACAGCCCGGCCAGCACCTCGACTTCATAACCTTCGGCGTCGATCTTGCAGAACGCCGGCATGCCGTATTCGGCGATCAGGTCGTCGAGGGTGATGACCGGCACCTGCACATGATCTTCCCAGCGCACGCGGCGGAAGCCGTCGTTGCGCCGCGGCAGCTCGTCGGTCCAGCGCGGAGACAGCGTGGAGACCGTGGGGGTCCGGTGGCTGATGTACAGGTCGGCCGTGCCGGGTTCGGCGCCCACCGCCTCGCCGCGCACGGTTACGTTGCGCCGCCGGCCGGGCCCGCGCTCGAGCCAGCGGCGCAGGGCAGGCTGTGGCTCCACCGCGATCACGTGGCCGCCGAGGCGGGAGAAGGCCAGCGTGCGATCCCCCAGATGGGCGCCGATGTCGAACACCCGGTCGTCGCGCCCGATGAACGGACGGTACAGCCGGCGCAGGGCCCGCTGGCGCCCGGGGCGCCGGTAGATCGCCAGCGAGCGCAGCAGGCCGAGGGTGGCGTTCAGCCGCTCGCGAGCGGCCGGAGACGGGTCGGGATTCGGGGGCGCGTCCATGCTTCCCAGCTTAGGGAAACGCGGATCCATGTGCACGCCCGTCCGGCCCTGTTCGCCTGCAAGCAGGCTCTTACGGACGCGCAGCGGCTGGGTCGGGAGGGTTCGGCAGCAGATCCTGTGCAGCCCGTTCCAGGCGGTCGCGCGTTTGTTCCAGCAGGGCCACGAGTTCGAGCGCCTGCTGCAGTGCCTCGGCGAACTCCTCCCGGATCCGGGTTCAGTGCCACAGAACAACCCCCTGTTCGCGCGCACGGTCGTGGATGGGCTGGTGCCGGGTATTGGGATCGACGATGAGGACGTCGATGTGCTGATCGCCGAGCGCCCTTTGCAGGCGAGCCGTGTAGCGGGCCGCCATCGCCGCCCGGTTTTCCACCGGGCGGGGCGTTTCCACCAGCAGGTCGATATCGCCACCGCGGGCCGCATCGTCGACGCGCGATCCGAACAGATAAACGGTACAGTCCCCGAACAGTTCGCGGGCGGTGTGGTGGATCGTTTTACGCTGGTCTTCGCTCAATCGCATCGTGGTCCTCCGGGTCCCGGATGGGATTGTAGGCCGAGCGCGGGCCGGAACGCTCGGGTGCGGGGCCGGTCCCAATGGACATTGCGTATTCTGCCTGGAGAAGCTTGATGAGGCTGTTTCCGAAGTGTGAGTGGCGGACCCTCGTGGCGCCGTCGTTGCTGGCCCTGACGGCCACCGTGTTCGCTCTGGGGGCCTCTGCACCCCATGCAGATGTGCCGTCGGGCGCGGATTGTGTGCAGCCCGGACAGTGGGCCACGCCGGAGGGCGAGGACGTGGATGCCGCGGAGCTGTTTGCCGAACTGGCCGGCGCCGATGCGGTGCTGCTGGGCGAGACCCACAACCGCATGGACCACCATCGCTGGCAGGTCGGGACCCTGGCGGCGCTGCACGGTCAGCGCCCGGATATGGTGATCGGTCTGGAGATGCTGCCGCGCTCGGCGCAGCCGGTGCTGGATGACTGGGTGGCGGGTGAACTGGACGAGGAACAGTTCCTGCAGGAAAGCGACTGGTACGAGCACTGGGGTTTCAACCCGCGGCTGTACTGGCCGATCCTGCATTTCGCGCGGGTGCACAACGTCCCGCTGGTGGCGCTGAACGCCGAGCGCGACCTGGTGCGTCGCCTGGGCCACGAGGGCTGGGACAGCGTGCCCGCCGACGAGCGCGACGGGGTCTCTGCCCCGGCCGAACCCGCCGAGGCCTATCGCGAATACCTGGAGGAGGTGCTGGCGCGCCATCCGGCCGCGCCGGGTGACAGTGATGCGTTCATCGGCACCCAGCTGGCCTGGGACCGGATGATGGCCGCGGCCATCGCCGACGTGATCGAGGCGGGCGGTGACGAGCCGCCTCTGGTGGTCGGGATCATCGGTTCCGGGCATCTGGAATACGGCTACGGCGTGCCGCATCAGCTGGCGGACCTGGGCGTGGACAACGCCCCGGTGCTGCTGCCGCGCGAGCCCGACGGGGCGTGTACGGGGCAGGACCCGGAGCTGGCGCGGGCGGTGTTCGGCGTGCAGGGCGGCGAGCGCTTCCAGCCGCTGACCCCGATCCTGGGGGTGCAAATGCAGCGCCCCGAAGAGGGCGAAGGGGTGGAGATCCGCGGCGTGATGCCCGATTCGGTGGCCGGCGCCGCCGGCATCGAGAGCGGCGACCGTCTGGTGGAGGCCGGTGGCCGCGCGGTGGAGACGCCGGCCGATCTGCAGCGCATCGTGCAGGGGGTGACGCCGGGCACCTGGTTGCCGCTGGTGCTGGAACGCAACGGCGGGCGCGAGGAGGTGATCGCGCGTTTCCCCTGGCAGGAGAGCGCGGGGGCGCGGCCGGCCGCGGGGAACGGTCACTGATGGTCCGCCTGCGGCGTACCCCGGGGCACAATCGGCCCGGCACCGCCGCGCTGGCGTGCCTGCTGAGCGTGCCGCTTGCGGGGTGGGCGGCACCGGTCGTCGCCGGCGACCCGCCCGCCCGCGAACTGACGATCGAACTGTTCCCCGCCGAGCAGCGGCTGCAGGGGCGTCTGAGCCTGCCCGCCGCGATGCTGGAAGACGCGGACGGGGAGCTGCGCTTTCGCTTCGCACGCGGTTTGCGGGTGGACGCCGTGGAGCGGGGCGGGCACGCGCTGAACCACGAACACAGCGACGCGGGATACCTGCAGGTGACGCTCGATGGCGACGGGGGCGGCGACGGGGATGTCGCCGGGGACGTCGCACGCGGGCCGCTGGTCATCGAATACCGTGCCCGGCTGCAGGCCCCGGAGGACGCCGGCTCCGGGGGCGGATTCCTCGGTGCGGCCGGCGGCTTCCTGCCGGCGGGGGCCGACTGGTATCCGCGGCGGCCGGACGCCGAACCGGCGCCGGTGCGCCTGGAGGTGCTTGCGGCCGATGGCCATCGCGTCGTGGCCTCCGGGTCCTGGCGCGAGGAGGCCGCTGAAGACGCGGCCACCGGGGACGCGGACGCGGAGGGCGTGACCCGGGCGGTGTTCGAGCATCCCGGCGGCCGCGCGCTGGCGCTGGCCAGCGGCCCCTGGGAGGAGGGGCGCAGCGAGACCGCCGATGGCGTGGAGGTGCGCACCCTGTTCCCGGCGGAGCTGGAGGACGCGTTCGGCGCGACCTACCGCGAGAAGACCGTGGAATACCTCGAGCGCTTCAGCGACCGGATCGGGCCGTATGCCTTCGACAGCTTCACCGTGGCGGCCAGCCCGGCGCCGGTGGGGCTGGCCTTCTCCGGATTCACCCTGCTGGGCGAACGGGTCATCCCGCTGCCGTTCATCCCGCACACCTCGCTGGGGCACGAGGTGTTGCACAACTGGTGGGGCACCGGGGTGTATGCGGATCGCCGTCAGGGCAACTGGACCGAGGGCCTGACCACCTTCATGGCCGATTACCGGTTTGCAGACGAACGCGGCGAGGCGCGCGAGGAGCGGGGCCAGTGGCTGCGTGATTATGCCGCCCTGCCGGAAGACGAGGATTACCCGCATGGCGAGTTCGTCGGTGGCAATGCCGGGGCCGACCGCATCGCCGGTTATCACCGCGGCGCGATGCTGTGGCGGATGCTGGAGGACCGCATCGGCGAGGAGGCGCTGCATGCGGGGCTGGCCGATTTCTACGCGGAATATCGTTATCGCGAAGCCGCCTGGCCGGATCTGATCGCGGCGGTGGACGCGGCGACGGACGATGATCTGGAGCCGTTCTTCGAGCGGTGGGTCGGGCGGGTCGGCGCGCCGCGCATCGAACTGCGCGAGGTGCAGGCCCGTGACGATGGCGGGCGCTGGCGCGTGACCGGCCGCCTGGAACAGGCCGATGCCGATCATCCGTGGCGGGTGCGCGTGCCGCTGGTGGTCGAGTTCGCGGAGGATGAGGGCCGGGAGACGCACTGGGTGGATCTGGAGGAGGCCGCGACCGATCTGGAGCTGGCACTGACCACCGACGCGCGGCCCGCGCGCATCGCCGTGGACCCCGACTGGCGCGTGTTTCGCCACCTGGCGGCGGAGGAGTACCCGCGCATCCTGCGCGAGGCGCAGCTGGATCCCGCGACCCGCGTGATCGCCCCGGACGGCGCTGCCCCGGCGGAACTGGCCCCGTGGCTGGGCCGGGTGCCGGAGACGGCGGAACCGGATGCCGATCCCGATCCCGATTCTGATTCCGCTTCCGGGGCCGGGGCCGGGGCCGGGACCGATGCCCCGCGGGTGCTGCTGGGTTCGCGCGCGGCGGTCGCTGAATGGCTGGGCGACCGCGGACTGCCGACGCGCCCGCAGGAGGCGCACGCGGATACGGACGACCTGCCCGATGCCGCAGCCGATGTCGGGGCCCTGGCCTGGACCGTGCCCGAGACCGGCATCACCGTGATTGCGGCCGACTCGGCCAGTGAGCGGCGTGCACTGGCGGGTGCGCTGCGACACCGCGCGCAGGAGAGCTATCTGCTGCAGGACGATGGCGAGCTGGTGGCGCGCGGGCTGTGGCCGGTGCCGGGGCCCTGGCGGGCGCTGGCGGATTGAGCTCCCGGCCCGATCAGTACGGCAGGCGCTGGTGTTCGAAGTCGAACAGCCCGCCGGAGTCCTCGGGACCGAGGGCGTCCAGCACCTCCAGCAGCGCGCCGGTCGCGCGTTCCGGCGTCAGCACCTCGGGGGCGCGGGCGCGGTAGGGCTCCGACAGCGGGGTCTCCACCGTGCCCGGCTGCAGCGCCGCCACCACCGCCCGGCGATGGCTGAAGCGCAGTTCCAGCGCCGTGGTGCGCACGATCTGGTTGAGCGCGGCCTTGGAGGCGCGATAGCTCAGCCAGCCGCCGGAGTGGTTGTCGGCGATGGAGCCCACGCGCGCCGACAGCGTTGCCAGCACCGCCTTGCGGTCCTTCGGCAGCAGCCCCGCGAAGTGCCTGAAGATCAGCGCCGGGCCGATGGCATTGACCGCGAAGGCCTGCGTCATCACCGCCGGGTCCAGCTCGCGCAGGCGCTTTTCCGGCCGGTTGCCGTCGATGGTGAGCACTCCGGTGGCGTCGATGATCAGGTCCCACTCGGGGGCCTGATCCGCCAGCCATGCGGCCGCGTGGCGGATGCTGTCCTCATCGGTGAGCTCCAGCGGCGGGTCGGTGGAGCGGCCCAGCGCCACGACCTGCGCGCAGTTCGGGTCGTTCTCCAGATGGGTGACGAAGGCGCGGCCGAGGCCGCCGGTGGCGCCGATCACCACGGCGCGGAAGGGGTGTACGAGTGAGTCCATGTGGCTGTGACCACAGGCATCGCGATTCGATCCGTTCGCCCTTGCATGGCCTGTACCGGGACCGGGTCGTGTATGCTCTGCGCCGAGTGCAGACGGGAATCCGCGCATGAATTTCCTCCATACCCTTGGCCACGCCGCTCGCAACCTGGCCCCCATCGTGATCGTGGTGGCGGTGTTCCAGATGTTCGTGCTGCAGACGGTGCCCGAGGGCGTGCTGTCCATGGCCATCGGTCTGGTGATCGTGGTCTTCGGGGTGGCGCTGTTCCTGCAGGGGCTGGAGATGGGGATCTTCCCCATCGGCAAGAACCTCTCCAACGCGCTGGCGCGGCGCGGCTCGCTGATCCTGCTGATGGCCTTCGGCTTTACCCTGGGCTTTGCCACGGTGATCGCGGAGCCGGCGCTGATCGCCGTGGCGGAACAGGCCGAGGTCATCTCCGAGGGGCACATCCAGGGCTTCATCCTGCGCCTGATCGTGGCGCTGTCGGTGGGCGCGGTGGTGGCGCTGGGCATCCTCCGCACCGTGCTCGGCCACCCGCTGCACTGGTACATCCTCACCGGCTACGTACTGGTGGTGCTGGTCACCTTCTTCGCGCCCGAGGAGATCGTGGGCCTGGCCTACGACTCCGGCGGCGTCACCACCAACATCGTGACCGTGCCGCTGGTGGCCGCGCTGGGGCTCGGGCTGGCCGCATCGCTGGCCGGGCGCAACCCGCTGCGCGACGGCTTCGGCCTGGTGGCGCTGGCGGTGATGGTGCCGATGATCACGGTGCAGCTCTACGGCATCGTGGTGTTCGCCGGCGCCGACATCGACGGCCCCGCGCCGGGCGCCGGCGACGATGCGGCCATGGACGCGGATACCGATCTCCCGGGCACCGACGAGGCCCACTGGCTGCGGGCCATGGGCATGGACCTGCTGCTGATGCTGCGCGACGTCGCGCCCATCATCGGCGTGATCGTGGTGTTCCAGTACTTCGTGCTGCGCAAGCACATCCCGTATCTGCCGCGGGTCATCTTCGGCTTCGTGCTGGTGGTGTTCGGCCTGTATGCCTTCGTGGTCGGGCTCAAGATGGGGCTGTTCCCGATCGGCGAGAGCATGGCGGAGCAGCTGATCGCCAACGACCAGTTCGTGTGGGTGTACCTGTTCGCGTTTGCGATCGGCTTTGCGACCACCATGGCGGAACCCGCGCTGATCGCGATCGGCCAGAAGGCGGAGGAGGCGGCCAAGGGCTCGCTGAAGGGCAGCGCGATCCGCATCCTGGTGGCGCTGGGCGTGGCCGTGGGCATCACCATCGGGGTGCACCGCATCCTCAGCGGGGATTCCATCCACCTGTACATCATGGCCGGCTACGTGCTGGTGATCGTGCTGACCATCCTCGCGCCCAAGGACATCGTGGCGCTGGCGTTCGACCTCGGCGGGGTGACCACTTCGGAGGTCACCGTGCCGCTGGTCACCGCACTGGGGATCGGTCTGGCCACGCATCTGGAGGGGCGCAACGTGCTGATCGACGGCTTCGGTCTGATCGCCTTCGCGTCCATCTTCCCCATCGTGACCGTGATGCTCTATGCCATCGTGGTCGACCTTTACGAACGCTGGGTCCGCAAGGACAGGAGGGACGAGGCATGAGATTTTCGGCGCTGGTGGCGGTGCTGCCCGACGAACTGGAACAGAAGGCCGTGGATGCGGCGCGCGAGGCCGGTGCCGCCGGCGTGACCATCATGGATGCGCGCGGCATCGGCGCGGAGGCGCGCAAGACCTTTCTCGGCATGACCTACGAGGGCAGCCAGTCGGTGTTGCTGTGGATTCTGGAGAAGCGCCTCGCGCTGACGGTGCTGAAGTCGCTGTTCCGCGAGCTGGGGCTGGACGAAGACCCGCGCGGGGTGGCCTTCATCACGGACATCTCGCATCTGGCGGGCATCGACCGGCGGCAGATCGACCGCTTCGAGGAACAGGTCAAGGACGAAATCTGACCCCAACTCCGACCGGAGGGAGACTTCATGCTGGTTCGCGACATCCTGACCGAGAAAGTCATCACCGTGGCCCCGCTGGCCCCGCTGCGCGAGGCCATGCAGCTGATGCGCGACAACAACGTGCGCTCGCTGGTGGTGGACAAGCAGCACCCGCACGATGCCTACGGCATCATCACCTACACCACCATCCTCAAGACCATCGTGGCCGAAGAGGGCGACATCGACCTGGCCAACGTGTACGACGTGGCCACCAAGCCGGTGATCACCGTGCCCGCGGAGATGGACGTCAAATACGTGGCGCGGATGATGGTCAACATGGACGTGCGTCGCCTGGTGGTGCTGGAGGGCAACCAGCTGGAGGGCATCGTCACCACCAGCGACATCGTGGGCTCGATCCTCGGCATGCTGGACGAGGTCTGACCGCGGTGACGTCCCTCGACCTCCAGGATCTCCCGGACATCCCGCAGGGACTGGCGCGGCTGGAGCTGCTCGACGCCGCGATCGAGGATACCGCGCACAGCGTGCTGATCACCGACGCGGATCTCGATGACGGTCCGCATATCGTCTACGTGAACCGCGGCTTCGAGCAGATGACCGGCTATTATCGGGACGAGGTCCTCGGCCTGACCCCGCGCATCCTGCAGGGGCCGAAGACCTCGCGCGCGGTACTGGACGAGCTGAAGATGACCCTGGAGCGCGGCGAGGGGTTCGACGCCGAGACCATCAACTACCGCAAGGATGGCGAGCCCTACAGCGTGCGCTGGCACATCTCGCCGGTGCGGGTGCCGGAAGACAGCCCGAGCATTACCCATTACGTGTCGGTGCAGCGGGACGTGACCGAGGACCGGCGCCGCGAGGCGCAGTTGCGGCTGCTGTCCGCCGCGCTGGAGGCCTCCGGGGACCCGGTGCTGATCACCGATCCCGAGGGCGTGATCGTGTTCGCCAACACGGCCTTCATCGAACTCAGCGGGTTCGACGCCGAGCGCGTGATCGGCGCCACCCCGGCGCTGTTCAAGTCCGAGGAGCACGACGACGAGTTCTTTACCACGATGTGGGAACGGCTGCGCCGGGGCGAGGCCTTCCGCGGCGAGTTCGTGAACCGGCGACCGGACGGCGAGAAGGTTCACCTGGAGCAGACCATCACACCGGTGCGCGACGACTGCGGCGAGATCACGCATTTCGTGGCCTTCGGCAAGGATGTGACCGAGCGCGTGCACATGGAGGGCGAGATCCGGCGTCTGGCCGAGACCGACTGGCTGACGGGGCTGGCCAACCGTCTGACCCTGGGCCATCGCCTGGAGGCCGAGATGGACCGCTGCGAGCGCTATCAGCGGCCGATGGCCGTGATCATGTTCGACATCGACCACTTCAAGGCGGTGAACGACAAACACGGACACGAGGCCGGTGATGTGGTGCTCAAGGCGGTGGCCCGCACGGTGGATGCCCAGCTGCGCGAACAGGACCTGCTGGGGCGCTGGGGCGGAGAGGAGTTCCTGATCGTGCTGCCGGAGACGGACGGCGAGGGTGCCGCCGCGGCGGCGGAGAAACTGCGTCGTTCGATCGCGCAGCTGGATCTGCCGGATGCACCGGCGGTGACCGCCAGCTTCGGGGTGACCGAGCGCCAGCCGAACGACACGCCACGCGCGATCACGCGGCGGGTCGATCAGGCGATGTATCAGGCCAAGGAGGGCGGACGCGACCGCGTCGTCCTCCTGTAATGGCCCTTGCTAACAGAACGGCCTCGTGCCCCGGTGACCCGGGGCGCGAGGCGGGGTATCAGGCCTTGCGGCGCAGGACCCAGATCTCCAGCAGCGCCCATTCCTCGCCCGGATAGTTTTCCTGTTCCAGCTCGGACATGCGGCGGTGACGGCTGGCGGTGCTGCCCACGAACTCGAAGCGGTCCAGCAGCATGCGCTTGGTCTCGTCGGCCTTCTCCAGCGCGAAGGGGTTGAGGAAGTTCACCAGCAGGTAACCTTCGCCCTCGCCACGGCGGAACGCATCCAGCAGCGACGCGATGGCCGGCGGATCCAGATACACCAGCGACGCGGTGGACAGCAGGATGTCCGCCTCTTCCAGCGACTTCTCGATCGCGTCGCGGGTCTCCGGGGCCGGATTGTTCAGGTCGGCCGCATGGGTCTCGTCGAACAGGCCGGCACGCTGACCGTAGGCCAGGGCGTTCTCGGAGATGTCGATGCCGGTGGTGTGCATCGGCAGGCGGCGCGGCTTGCTGATGGTGTTGCAGACCGTCTCCGAGGCCCAGTTCTCGCGGATCTCGTCCACGGTCATGTTGTGCACCGCCGCCATCGTGGTGTTGCCGAAGCAGCAGGCCAGGTCGACGTAGTTGAGGGTGCGGCCGTCGGCGGCCTGCTGCTCGGCCCACGGCAGGATGAGCCGGTCGAAGGTCTGGCGGTTGAAGTCGTCGGAGATGTAGTCCAGCGCATCGATGATGCGCTCCTTGAACGGCACCGGCGTCTCGGCGACGTAGATGTCGTCAAAATGCTGTTTCTTCTCCTCGGTCTTCACTTCGGACTGGCTCATCGGGGCAAACCCTCATCATTGGAAAGCCCAACAGTCTCCGGCCAAGCCACCCGACCGTCAAGCAAACACGCCCCGATCGGCTCCGGGCCAGATCGGTAGGAGGCCGGCCCTCCGGCCGATTCCACGTCCGGCCAATCTCCTGCGCCCCATCGGCCAGAGGCTGACCTCCCACGCCCCCCCGCCGCGCAGGAGGCCGGCCCCCCGGCCGATTCCGCGTCCGGCCGATCTCCCGCGCCCCATCGGCCAGAGGCTGGCCTCCCACGGCCCCCCGCCGCGTAGGAGGCCGGCCCTCCGGCCGATTCGGCGTCCGGGCAATGTCCTGCGCCCGATCGGCCAGAGGCTGGCCTCCCACCGCTGCGCCTGATCGGCCAGGGGGCTGGCCTCCTACCGGGGGTGTGCGATCTGCGTGGCCCTTCCACCTTTCGGCCCCGGGCGGTAGCCTTCCCGACACGGCTCGCTGCGGGGATCGACGTCGGGCCCGAAAGGAGGCACATGAACCTGGACTGTTTCAAGGCGTACGACATCCGCGGGCGGGTCCCGTACGAGCTCAACGAGCGGGTGGCGTACAACATCGCGCGGGCCGTGGCCGAGGAACTGGGGCCGCGCATGGCCATCGTGGGCCACGACGTGCGCCTGACCAGCCCGGCGCTGGCGGCGGCGGTTATCGACGGGCTCTCCGCCGGCGGCTGCAACGTGGCCGACATCGGCCTGTGCGGCACCGAGGAAGTCTACTTCGCCACCGCCTACTACCGGGCCGGGGCGGGGATCATGGTCACCGCCAGCCACAACCCCATGGACTACAACGGGCTCAAGATCGTGCGCGAGGGCGCGCGGCCGGTGAGCGCGGACACCGGGCTGGAGGCGATCCGCTGGCGGGCGGAGCAGGGCGGGTTTACCCCTCGGGTGCGCGGGCGCACCGGACGTCTGTACCACCGCGAGGCGTACATCCACCACCTCCTGAGCCTGGTGGACCCCGAGGTGATGCCGCCGCTGAACCTGCTGGTGAACCCCGGCAACGGCGGAGCCGGCCCGGTGCTGGACGAACTGGATGCCCATCTGCCGGTGGAGATGATCCGCGAGAACGCCGAGCCGGACGGCAACTTCCCCAACGGCATCCCCAACCCCATGCTGGAGGAGAACCGCCGCTTCACCAGCGACGCGGTACTCTCCTTCGGCGGCGACCTCGGCCTGGCCTGGGACGGCGACTTCGACCGCTGCTTCTTCTTCGACTCGCACGGCGAGTTCGTCGAGGGCTACTACATGGTCGGCCTGCTGGCCGAGGCCAGCCTGCGTGCACAGCCGGGAGGCGGGCAGGGGAACCGGGTGGTGCACGATCCGCGCCTCACCTGGAACACCATCGAGATGGTCGAGGCCGCCGGCGGTGTCCCCGTGCAGAGCAAGGCCGGCCACGCGTTCATGAAGGAGACCATGCGCCGCGAGAACGCCGTGTACGGCGGCGAGATGAGCGCCCATCACTTCTTCCGCGACTTCTACTACTGCGACTCCGGCATGCTGCCCTGGCTGCGCGTGGTCGAGCTGATGGGGCGGCGTGAGCAGTCCCTGCGCGAGATGGTGCGCGAACGCATGGAGCGCTTCCCCTGCAGCGGCGAGATCAACTTCCGTGTGGACAACATGATGTCCGCCATCCACCGCGTGATGGTCGCCACCGACGCACAGTCCGGCCACATCGACCGCACGGACGGCATCAGCGTCGAATTCCCCGAATGGCGCTACAACCTGCGCGGCTCCAACACCGAACCCCTACTGCGCCTCAACGTCGAGACCCGCGGCGACCGCCACCTGCTGCACCGTCAGGTGGAACACATCTCCGCCATCATCGAGGTCGGCGAATAACTCCGATGCCCGATCGGCCAGAGGGCTGGCCTCCTACGGGTGTCCCGGCCGGGTCGGTGAGGTCCCATCGGCCAGGGGGCTGGCTTCCCACGGGTGTCCCGGCCGGGTCGGTGAGGTCCCATCGGCCAGGGGGCTGGCCTCCCACGGGCGCCCCGGCCGGGCCGGCGGGCCCCGGCGGATCGGCGGGCACGGCCGTAGGAGGCCGGCCCTCCGGCCGATTCCGGGCTCGTCTCCTGCCGGGCGCGGTTACAGCCAGACCGCGTCCCAGTGCGGATAATCGCCCAGATTGCGTACCAGCCCCGCACGCAGCGGATTGGCTGCGATATACCGGGCCATCGGCAACACTTCCTCCTCCCGCCGCAACGCCCGGTCATGGAACCCCGGCTGCCACACCGCATGCCCCAGACGCCTGGACGTTACGGCCTTGATGGAACGAACCACCGTGGATAACGATTCCACCTCGCCCAGCGACATCAACCAGTGCAGATGGTCGGGCATCACCACGAAAGCCAGGGTCTCCGCGTGGTGCTCCCTGTGCGCGTAACGCAGCGTACCGATCAGGGCACGGGCGGCCCACAGATCCCGAAAAACCGGCTTGCGGTCACGGGTAACCGTGGTCACCAGATAGATACGCCCGGGTTCGGAATACCGGCCCCGGCGAAGGGCCTCGGCGTGAGGGCGGCCATCCATGGCGCGTTGCTCCGGCTTGTGTTCCTCGAGCCGGAAAGCCTATCGCGCCCCCGCATGCCCGCCAACCCCCGCAATTGACCGGCCGAAGGGCCGGGGTCGACCCGCAGGAGGCCAGCCCCCTGGCCGATCGGCGCCCGACGACACACAAGGAGGCCAGCCTCCTGGCCGATTCGGCGCCGATCCGGCCCCGATCCGGCGGTCGGGTGGCCCGCACTGGGGTATGATGCCGACATGGACGATACCGTGATCCAGCCCGTCATCCTCGCCGGCGGTTCCGGGACGCGCCTGTGGCCGCTCTCGCGCGAGGCGCATCCCAAGCAGTTCCTGGCCCTGCCGCATGCCGATGGCCCGACGCTCCTGCAACAGACACTCGCGCGGGTGGCCAGCGCTTACCCCGGTTCGACCACCCCCCGCGGGAGGCCGGCCCTCCGGCCGACCAGCTCCGGCGCCCGATCGGCCGGAGGGCCGGCCTCCTACCGGGCAGGGTTTGGTTGTAGGAGGCCAGCCCCCTGGCCGATGCCCCCGGAACCTGCTGCGGAGCCAGATCCGGGGCCAGCCCCACACCCCGCGCCAGGCTTCGCCCCCGCCCGGATCATCGTCGGGGATGAACACCGCTTCCTCGCCGCCGAACAGCTCCGCAGCGCCGGATACACCGACCTGCCGCCGCTGGTGCTGGAACCCGAGGGCCGCAACACCGCCCCCGCCATCGCCCTGGCCGCGGCCTGTGAAGAAGCCGCCGGCCGCGACCCGCTGCTGCTGGTCCTGCCCGCCGACCACCACATCGCCCGCACCCGCGACTTCCACGCGGCCGTGGCCCGCGCCACCCCGCTGGCCGAAGAAGGCTACCTCGTCACCTTCGGCGTCACCCCCGAGCGCCCCGAGACCGGCTACGGCTACATCCGCCGCGGCGAGTCACTGGGTGATGCGGGCGCCCGCGTGGCCCGCTTTACCGAAAAGCCCGACGCCGCCACCGCCCGGCGCTACCTGGAAGAGGGCGGCTACCTGTGGAACGCCGGCATCTTCCTGTTCCGCGCCTCGCGCGTACTGGCCGAACTCGAACGCCACGCCCCCGACATCCCGCGCGCCGCGCGCGCCGCCATCGCCGATGCCCGGCACGACCTCGACTTCCTCCGCCCCGACCCCGAGGCCTTCCGCCAGGCCCCCGCGCGCTCCATCGACTACGCCGTGATGGAAGCCACCGAGGCCGCCGCCGTCACCCCGCTGGACGCCGAGTGGACCGACATCGGCTCCTGGGAAGCGCTGGCCGCCCTGCAGGCCCCGGACGCACAGGGCAACCATACCCGCGGCGACACCGTGCTGGAGGACTGCACCCGCAGCCTGGTGGAAGGCCACGACACCCTCGTCGCCGCCCTCGGCCTGCAGGAGCTCGCCGTGATCGCCACCCCGGACGCCGTATTCGCCGCACCCCGCGACAGGCTCCCCGAACTGCGCGCCCTGGTCGAACGCCTGCGCGAGCAGTCCCGCCCCGAGGTGCACCAGTACCCCACCGTGCACCGCCCCTGGGGCCATTACCGCAGCATGGAGACCGGCGAGCGCTACCAGGTCAAGCACCTGCACGTGCGCCCCGGCGCGCGACTCTCCCTGCAGCGCCACCGCCACCGCGCCGAACACTGGATCGTGGTCGCCGGCACCGCCCGCGTCACGCGCGGGGAAACCGTATATGATGTGCGGGAAGACCAGTCGACCTACATCCCCCTGCACGAGATCCATTGCCTGGAGAACCCGGGCGACGGGCCGCTGGAGGTGATTGAGGTGCAGACCGGGGATTATCTTGGAGAGGACGATATTGACCGCATCGCGTATGTCTCGGGGTCTAGTTTCTCATGAGGTCCAGGGTTTAGGCAATGAATAAGCGGGTGTCCCAAAAGAGATTTATCAAAACAGTGGGTCGAGGCGCTGTTTTATGGGTGAGCCCAGCCCATGTTCTGTTGGATTATGGCACAAAATGGCAATCGACAAAGGATGTAAGAGATAGGCTGCAGCGGGTAGTGCATTGTAGAGCGGCTCGCGGGCTCATTACTACACTTGTCGTGGATCGATTGGAGCCATATGTTATTCCCAGTTGTAAATTCCGATGTGGTAGTGCGTTCGAAAATAAAGAGGACTATATTAAGATTAAAGATTTTATCAGCCATTTGGAAAATATAAAAGGATCTAAATGGTACAAGAGTTTGGTGAGTGATTTGAGTTCAAATGGTTTTGCTAGGCATAAGACTTGGTATATGTACAGCGAAAAGGAGGTGGTGTGTTTTCTTGAAGGGTACGTGAGAGGCTTGGTAGAGACTGTGGGTTCGCATGGATTCCTGGAAAGTTGTACTGGCTGGGAATCTACAGGCGTGATAGATGCCGCAGGAAGAATTGGGAAAACTGGCTCTGGCAACCATCGTTTTTATATAGCCAAAGTTATGGGGGTTCCCTTTTTTCCGTTGAAGATCGTAGGGGTTCATGAAAGGTGGTATGATGGGCTAAAGAAGAAACACGGCAAGATTACATTTGAAAAAATGGTAAATGCGTTGCGGGAGGTGGAAGAAATGCATGCGCCATAAATTCCCCTCCCCCCCCTCCCCCGGAATTCACAGAATAAGCGCAATGCCTGAACCCGGAAGGGCGAGCCAGCTGCCGCCGTAGAATGGGTGGCTCTCACCCCAAACCCGTTCAGGCGTACCGATGAGGCACTACAGGCAGTTGACGCCAGAAAGAACCGCTGGCGTCCGGCGTTGAAGACCGTCACGGTCGACAATGGCAAGGAGTTCGCCGCGCACGAGCAGGTGAGCACGAAGCTCGCCTGCCCCGTGTACTTCGCCCGGCCGTATCACAGCTGGGAGCGCGGCTCGAACGAGAACACCAATGGGCTGATTCGGAAGTACTTCCCGAAAGGCACCGACTTCGCTCAGGCCGGCGAAGAACGTATCCAGGAGGTCGAAGACAAGCTCAACCTACGGCCGCGAAAGCCACTCGGCTACCGGGCTCCGATCAAAGTCCTGGAGCAACCCTTACCGCGGCAAAGCGCCGCGTGACGTGGCGTTGCACTTATGTGTTGAATTCAGGTTGCCAAAGAGATCGAGAGGGTTGAATGAACAATTTATTAAAGCCACTTTATCAGGCTGCAAAAAAAACGCGTTATTATATACACAGTTCATCTCTTTCTCCAGAAAACAAGATATTTATCGATAGACTGATGGTATCCCCTAAAAGCTTTTTGGGGAAAGGTCGCGATGTCTGTTTTGTCTTTGATGGTGATGAAGATCTTTTGTTGGTATACGATGATGAATACTGCTTGTGGTTTTACGAAACATCAAGGGCACTAAGATATTTTAATGGCGTAAGCAAGTCCTTCGATGTGTTAAAGAAAAGATATTTTCCGCGCGAACTATTGCTTTCAGAGGTGTCGGGTTCAACGGTAATTGATGTAGGAGCCAACGTCGGAGAGTTTTCATTCCTTTGTGAGAGCTTGGGGGCTAGCCGTGTGATTGCTTTTGAACCGGATCCTATAGCGTACAAGTGTCTTTCGCGAAATAGTAACAGAATTGGGGGTGTGGTTTCACCGTATAACGTTCTTTTGCATGAAAAAGAAAAAGAAGTAAACTTCTTTTTATCTCCTAAGAGCGCGGATTCTTCTTTTATAGAGCCAGATAGTTATGATAAAGTGGAAAAGGTTCAAGCGGTTACCTTGAATCAATACGCTAGCAAAATAGGCAATGATAGATTGTTGATAAAAGTTGAAGCGGAGGGCGGGGAGCCCGAGGTTTTAAAGGGAAGTAGGGAGATATTGAAAAGAGGTAATGTGTTTTTAACTGTGCGTGCCAGCTTTGAGAGGCAAGGTGAAAGCACGATGCCGGAGTGCAAAAAAATATTGCATGATGCTGGTTATAGATATTTTATCTCGGAAGATGGGAAGCAGCTTCTGGGTTGGAGTCCTGAGCTGAGAAGCCCGCTTGCCTGAAACGGTTCTCTATCTGTAATGCCACGCCTGATCAAATAACACGAGAGAAGGCACCCCTGTTTCATGCCCGGGAGTGGATATGTATTGTGCCCGATGAGCGAAAGGGGGCTGACCGCATGGCGAGTACGGCGTCTGTCAAGAAAATTGTCGGCCCTGAACTGAACTCTGAATTCAGGAACTGAAGAACGAATAAAACTCATCGAGGGTAGTATCTTCGCAGTAGGCAAGATGATTGGTTTTTTGAGCAATGTGTCGGGATAGGTTCTGGAAAGAAGGAATCTGACTCAAATGGTCGTGCTGAGGCTGACCCCGATAAGCTATTCTTTGTTTTAGGGTCTCCGCATTCGCCTGGCAGTAGATGATCTTTAACGGAAGCGATGGGCTGGCGAGTCTTATGGTGAGATATTGGTCTAGAAAGTGCTCGGGTCGTGAATGATGGAGCGCGAGTCCGACAATAGCTTGGGTAATCGATTCATCGAATAATACATAACGTGGCAAGTGGCGTGGAGAGGAGGATTGGATCAAGGCGATATCTAGGCATGACCGGTAAAGAAGGTGTACACGTCGGGTGATACAAGATGTGTTGCCCGATAGATTTGAGAGCTCCCTGTGGGCATGTTCGAGAATAGGATGCAGGTCTTCCTGACGTTCAGATAGCGCGGACCAGGCAGTAGCTGGGAACAGGTTGTCAGCCAAGGGGTATCGGAGTGTCGGTATGGAACAAAGCACCTTGTAGGAAAATGCTGCAAAGGCGGACTTGGAGTGAATTGAATTGGCAATTCGGTTTGCCTTGGCTTTCGGTGCCCATGCGGTGAGAGCCGGGGTCTTTAGCTTGCGGGGTAGCTTTCGAGCGAGAGTGGTTTTTCCAGAGCCAGGGGCTCCGATGAGTTCGATGGCGTCAGGAAGTTTGGGGTGCTTGTGATCGCTCATTAGTCGTTCGCGTTTTCGGGTTGATTTATAGATGGTGTTGGTGTTCGTTTTCAAGGATAAATTGAAGCTGGTTAGCGCGTTCGTGCCAAGTGTCAGCCTTGAATTCTATTGTGTTGGTGCGCTCTTTATGAATAGCGGCAGCCCAAATTGCCTGCGCCAGCTCGGATGGTGACTGCGGGCTGTAGGTCGCGATTACACCATCCGGAAGTGGGTGTCGTGAAAATGCACTAGTGCGGGCGGCAATGACGGGTGTTTTGCACGCGAGCATTTCGTGAAGTTTCTGTGGGTAGCAGTGTTCGCCAAAAGTGTTGGTCCGGTTGGTTATTACAGCTATATCCAGTGCATTGAATAACCAGTTAACCTCCCCTAGGGGGACTTGACCGAGATCATATGTGGGCGTTTTTCGCGGGCGATTCCAGCTGGAATCGCGTGCGCCTGCCACGAGCAGTGCTAGATTGGGAATCTTTCCGTGAAGGGCGTCGACCGCGTCGGAGAGTGTCTGTGTGTCTCTACGTGCGCTAAGCTTTCCGGCCGTACCTACATAGAAGGCGTCAAGTGGTAGATCCAGGTTCGTTCTAGCCCGGGCTTGGTCTATTGGAAAAAAATTATTATGATCGGCTGCCATGGGCAGTACATAAGATGTGGTCGCGCCTGTGGTGGTGGCGTATTTTTGAAGGGCATGCGAGCCGCAGGTGACAGCGGTGGCGTTTCCCAGGGCACGACGAAGCGCGTGCTTCACCCCCGGAAATTTGGTAATTCTATAGGCTTCGTAGTTGTCTTTTAGATCGATTATTGTGGGGATGTCGTATTGTCGTTGGGCGCGTTCTGCCATTATCGCGATAAGAGCATCTCCGCCTGCCCATATTATGTCGGGATTGGTGATTTCGATAGTTCGGCGTAAACGTTGCCAAAAGCGATCGATTCTGGGAACTCCTTTTTGAGCGCACGCGACGATATCCCACGTTGCGAAGGTCTCCGGATGTTGGTTGTTGCCGCTAGTGGAGGGGTGGTAATCCGCGACGAGGCCGGTGACGGTGATATTGGTGGACTGAGCAAGGAGTTCGGGAATCGCGAAATAGCGTCCGTGTCGATTCTGATAGGCGTCCATGCCCATGTGATGGCGTTTTGTCAGGACGAGTAGTTTCATTGTGATAAATTAGCCGAGTAGGTGATGGCACGGTGAGGGTCCGGGTTGGTTTCAGTTGTTTCTCAGGTGCCAAGTATGGGGTGATTGTATGCCGGACACGTGAGCGAGGCCAGCTTATTGTTGTGTTAATGTGCCCGACCGTGGTCGGATTGTGGGAGTAGAGTGCGCATGGAAGGCAATGGCGGAGAGGCGCGGGTGACGGTGATCATGGGCACTCGTGCCCAAGTGATCAAGATGGCGCCGGTGCTGCTGGAGCTCGAGCGCCAGGCCGTGGAGTACCGGCTGGTGCTGACCGGGCAGCACCGGGACACCGTTGCCGAATTGCTGGAAGAATTCGGTGTGCGCACGGGCGGAAGGTTGCTGGTGGATCGACCGGATGTAAAAGGCAGGGGTGAGGCGGTCACATGGCTGGCGCGGGTGGTCTGGCGGCTGTGGAGGAGCCGAAAGGGCTGGGCCGGGACCCGATCCGGGCCTGCCGAGGTGCTTGTTCACGGGGATACCTTTTCAACCCTGGTGGGTGCGGTTGTGGCGCGCCTGGCCGGGGCCAGAGTCTTGCATGTGGAGGCCGGGTTGCGGTCCCACGACTGGCGCAACCCTTTTCCGGAAGAGCTGGTGCGGGTGGCGGTGAGTCGCCTGGCACATGTCGGCTATTGTCCCGGAGAGTGGGCCTGCGGAAACCTCAGGAGCCGGAAACTGAGGGTGGTTGATACGGGAGCGAACACCATTCTCGACTCTCTGCGTCTTGCGGTGGGCAGGACGTCCGTGCCGGATGGGGCCGAGAGGGCCGGGCCCGCGGTTGTCTCCATCCATCGATTCGAAAACCTCTATTCCGGGGAGCGCCTGGCCCGGATCCTGTCGACGGTCGAAGCGATTTCCGAGCGATTCCCGGTGTTGATGGTCCTGCATCCGAGTACTCGCAAACGGCTGGAACAGACCGGTGATCTGGAGGTCCTCGAGTCGAACCCGCGGGTGTCACTGCGAGCCCGCATGACCTACCTGCCATTCATGCGGCATCTGGCGGAGGCAGCGTTGGTGGTGACGGATGGGGGCAGCAATCAGGAGGAGCTGTCCTATCTGGGCGTGCCGACCCTTCTGATGCGCACGGCCACCGAAAGGCGGGAGGGGCTCGGAGACAACGTGGTGCTGGACGGTCTGGACGCCAGAGTATCCGAACGGTTCGTGGAGACAGTCGCAGAAGGCGGACACCGTGGTTCGGCAAAGCTCGACAGCGAGTGCTGCCCGTCGGAGGTGATCGTCGCGGACATCCTCCGACGGCTGGAGCAGGGGGATTGATCATGGTTCGAACCAGGCGGTTTCAGCGCCCGGTCATTATTCTGGGAGCGCCACGCTCGGGCACCTCATTGATGCACAGGATTTTGAGGGGGTTGCCGGGTTCGGTCTCCACCGCCAGGGAATCGGGGGAGATCTGGGGGCCACGCACCCATCCGGAACACTTCGAATGGCGCGGCGAGATGGCTCCGGGGGCCGTCCCGGAAGAGGAAGTGGCGCAAATTCACCGGGAGCTGGCTCGTGCGGCCCTGCCGGCTGCCCTGTGGCGGCGGGCGGATGCAAGCGACGTGTCGGCACGACAGCGCGAGGGAGGACGCATCGCTCGGCTGGCCGCACCCGCTTATCGGGCGGTCGTTCGCGCGCGGGGACAGTTGTGGCGGTCCACATTGAAACGCCGTCTGGTGGATAAATCGGTCCATAACGGTTTATGGACCGAACTGCTGGAGCGTTGCTTCCCGGACGCCCGTTTCGTTCATATCGTGCGTGAGCCCGAGGCGACCCTGGCCTCGATGCGCGATGGATGGCTCGATCCGGATCGCTTTTTCACTTATAAGGTGCCGGGTGGGCTCGGGATACCGGATTACCCGCACCAACACTGGAATTTTCCGTTGCCGGAAGGCTGGGAAAGCGTTCGGGATGCGCCATTGGCCGTGGTGGTGGCCTTCCAGTGGCGGCGTATTCAGGAGGGTATTCTCGGTCTGGAAAGCCGGGTACCACGAGAGCGCTTCCTGCGTGTTCGGCTTGAGGATCTCAGCATGGAGCCTCGCCGGGTACTCGGGGAGGTGGCCCAGTTTTTGAACCTGGAAGACGGGGAAGGTCTGCGGCGGTATGCTGATGGCCTGCCCGTCGTTAACGCACGGCCGACCGAATACGTTCAAAGCGGTGCGGGAAACCCACCAATACCCGCTGATGTTCTTGCGAATCTCGTGCCGTTGGCTGAACGGTTGGGTTATTCCGAGGCCGGGGCATGAGATAGCGTTATTGAGATTGGCTCTCTCCCACCTCGGGGATGACGAAATTGTCGGGCGTTACGATCTCGTAACCGAGCGCGAGTAACCGCGTAACGAGGTGGCTGAACAGTTCGACGGCATGTCGACCTACGAAAAAGGGATGGTCGTAGAGGCACAGATACGGTTGTGCGGTTTCCAGGGCGGAATCGATTTCGTTGCGCGCCGCCTGTTCGTCTTTCCCGAAGCGGAACCGAAGGCTTTCGAAGTAGCCGGTGCCACCCGGTTCTCCCGCGAGGGTATTGGGAACCGACAATATTTGGCCGTGCGTGGTTTCATGCGGATAGGGGCAGCGCTCGGAACGCTCGTCCGCGAGGACCCGGAACCCTTTTTGAATCAGGATATCCGGCAGATTTTCAGGGCTGGTCCAGCCGGGAGAGGCAAAACCGGTAACGGGCTGGTTGGCCGCTTCTTGCAACTGTTGGCGGCCCCAGTCGACTTCCCGGCGAACCCTGTCTTCCGGCCAGGAATATGCGTGTCGCTGCCAGGCGGCGTGGTTATGCCCCCCGTGCAACCCGATATAGTGCCCGCTGCCGGCGAGCCTTCGGATCGTGCCGGCATGCTGCGCAAGTGTGGGCGGGTTGTTGAGTAGCAGACGCCCCGTCTCGCGCATGCCCAGCTTGTCGCGGGCGGACAGAGCCGGAGGACGGTCGGGTGGTCGGGTGGTCGATTGGCCGGAGAAGCCTCTCAGCGCTTCCTTGAACAGCGCACCTCGGTCAATTGCGCGCCCGGGATTCACGAACAGGCTCAATGGGGTTTCGTGTCGCCGGGCAATGGCTTCCAGTGCCGGAACACCCTCACGCAGACACAGTTCGGTATCGACGTCGAAGCGCAGGATGCATTGTCGGCGCGGTTTTCCGGGGGGCTTGCTCATCGTGCTGAGGTCGCGTGATGGGGTCTGGGTCAGCGTACCATGGCGGGCATCGATCGGTACGGCCGAAGGTGGGGGAGGTGATGGGTTGTGAGCGCGGAAGATAATCAGCAGCAGGAATCGCTACGCGATGGCTGGCGGGGCAACGGTCTTGCCGGACGGCTCTTGCGCGGCGGTGCCGGCAGCCTGTCGGCACAGATTGCCGAGGTTCTGCTGGGGCTGCTGCTGCTGGTGCTTCTTGCGCGTGGGCTTGGAGCCGAAGGGCTGGGTGTGTATGCCTTTGTACTGGGCCTGATGACACTGCTTTCCGTGCCTACCCGCATGGGGCTGCCGCCGTTGATTGTACGGGAGACGGCCAGGGGGCAGGCTTCGGGCGCGTGGGGGCCGGTCCGTGGGCTCTGGCGCTGGGCGCATGGCGTGGCCATGGGGCTTTCGGTTCTGGTTGCCCTCGGTCTGGGAGGCGTGATCATCGTTGCCGGAGTTGAAGACGAGACGCTTCGTTCAACGTTGCTTTGGGGTGTGTTGCTGGTCCCGCTGCTGGCCCTGCTCGGTATACGCACTGCGGCGTTGCGCGGGCTGCGTCATGTGCTCGCGGGGGTCCTGCCGGGGCAGGTGATTCGCCCGGGCCTGGCAGTGGTGCTCATCGGGCTGTTGCTGTGGTTGCCTGCCGTGGCGCTCACGCCGGACCTGGCAATGGCGATGATGGTCCTGGCTGCCGTGCTGGCCTTTGCGCTTGGGGTGTTGTGGCTTTTTCGCCTGCGGCCGTCAGAACTGACGCGGGCTGCGCCCGAGTATGATGCGAGGGCCTGGTTCGCGGCCGCCTGGCCGATGGCGCTCAGTCACGGGTTTCAGCAGATCAATCGCTACGCGGACGTGATCCTGCTGGGGATCCTGGCGGCGTCGGTGGATGTGGGGGTATATCGCACGGCGGCGCAGGGGGCCTTGATGGTGGCCCTTGGCCTGAAGGCCCTGAACATGGTGGTGGCCCCGTACATAACCCGGCTGTATAACCAGGGGGAGTTCGCCAAACTGCAGAAGATGGCTCGGCGTACCGCGCAGGCCGCGCTGGCCTTTGCGTTGCCGTCGGTGCTGGTGTTCGCGCTGGTCGGCGAGTGGCTGCTGGTTACGGTCTTCGGTCCGGAATTCGGGGCCGCATGGTTGCCGTTACTGATCCTTGGGCTGGGGCAGGTATTCAATGCCGGGTTTGGTTCCACCGGCCAGTTGCTGAACATGACGGGCCACGAACGGGACGTCACTCGGGTAGTGGCGGTGGCGGCGGGGCTGAACGTGGTGCTGAACCTGGCGCTGATCCCGCTATTCGGCGTGGCGGGTGCGGCTGCGGCCACCAGTGTGAGCCTGGTGGTCTGGAACGTGTGGCTGTGGTTCGTGGTGCGGCAGCGGCTGAGGATTCGCTGTTCGGCGTTTTAGTCGCCCTCCGAGTGCGCATCCTTGTACATCAGCTGGGTAATCTGCTCGGATACCAGGCCGATCAGGAAGATGGTGACGCCGGCGGTGAGCATGAAGATGGTGGCCAGCGACAGCCGTCCCTGCGTGAGAAAGGTGAACGCGTAGTACCCCACGCCCAGCAAGCCGTGCAGGAACGCCACGGGCACGAACAGCTTGAGCGGCGAATAGAGCGTGCCGATCTTGAAGATGATCAGCAGGAAGCGGATGCCGTCCTGGATGGGGCGGATATGGCTCTGGCCGATGCGTTTGGCGGCGTGGATGGGCACGTAGCAGACCGGGTACCCGGCGCGGAAGAACGCCATGGTGATGGTGGTCGGGTAGGAAAAGCCGTTGGGCAGCAGGTGCAGGAACTCGCGGAACAGCCGCGCGCGTACTGCCCGAAAGCCGGAGGTTAGATCCTCGATCCGCTGCCCGGTCATGAAGCTGGCCAGCCGGTTGTAGAAGCGGTTGGCCAGGCCGCGGCCCACGTTGGCCTGCGAACCGCGCTGGCGCGCGCCCACTGCCATGTCGTAGCCGTTGTCCAGGCGTTCCAGCAGGCGCGGGATATCCGCCGGGTCGTGCTGGCCGTCTGCGTCCATGAACACCAGGATCTCGCCATGCGCCGAACGCGCCCCGCGCTTGATCGCGGCGCCGTTGCCCATGCTGTAGGGCTGGGTGACTACCCGGGCGCCGGCCTCGCGGGCCACCTGTTCCGTCTCGTCGGTGGAGCCGTCGTTCACCACCAGGATCTCGGCCTCGGGGAACTGCCCGGCCAGCGCGGAGACGACGGGACCGATGGCGGCGTCCTCGTTCTTGGCGGGGAGGATGATGCTCAGCTGCGGATCCATGCGCTTCACTCCATGTTGGCCTGCCCGGTCCTCGGGGCCGGGATCGGGTAATCCGGTGCGAGCAGGTCCTCGAGGATGGCCCCTCGCAGGTGCTCGCGCTCGCGCTCATAATACCCCGTTCGTTCGGTGTAGCGGGCGCGGATGCCGTCGATGTGCGTGCCTCGGGCGCGGGTGTCCAGCGGCGTGGTCTCCAGGAACACGAGGGCGTCTTCGAGATGGCCGGCGGAGGCGATGCGCGCGGTCACGGCCAGGACCCGCCCGGGCCGGGGTTCTTCGCCCAGGGAGCGGCGGTAGGCGGTCACCGCGGGCTCGATCTCGCCCTGGTCCAGGTGCACAT